>JALWPC010000072.1 GCA_026995265.1 Paracoccaceae bacterium | reverse complement strand
ACCACCACCGACATATTCGGCCCCGGATCCATCACCACAGGCTGGGCACCGGTAATCGCGTTCATACAGGTCGCGGACTCCGCCTTGCCAGCCTGCACCCCGTCCACGTAAATATCCAGCCAAATCAGCCCATTATTTCCCGCATGGCAAGGGCCGTCTTGCGGGAAAGGCCCATCGCCACAGGTATCTTCCACCACGGCATATTTACGCAGGCGCGGCAGGTAAAACCGCAGACCGGCGGGGAAATCGAGAATGTCTTCTCCCTCGACAATCCGGTGACCAACCGCCAGCGTGATCGGGTTGGAAAACGTGCCCATTCCACCTGCGAAACGGTGAATGACCGGGTGCGAAATATCAACCGTGCCCGGCGGAGTGTTATCCCAAAAGCTGTAACCGGTCACATAGGCCTGAAACGCCTGCGGCTGGCCATTTGGCACAGGAAGCGCGGGGGGCGCGCCCATAGCGGCGCTGGCCGTGCAAAGCCCCGATAACAGCGTAAAAAATCGATGCAAAGCCTGCTCCCAAACGATTGAATGCGCAGCATAGACGCAAAACGAAAGGGGATCAATATGATGCGAAGCTGATGATATTGCCCGCCGAGGCAAAGCCGAGGCCCCCGCCGCCGCAGGCCGGTTTTTTGCTTGCAAAAAACGTGGTTTTTCCGAGTGGGGGTTTACCCCCGCAGAGGAAAAACCAGGCTCGGGACTTCAGGACGGCACCAGCGTCGCGGCTCCTCGGCGACCTGAAGTCGGGGCTGCGCCCCTTTGTTCAGCCCACCTCGTCGCCGCGCACCGGCCCTCACGGGCGGTGGCCTCGCTGCGCTCGGCGGGTCTGTGGACGGGGCGTTTGTTATAACATACCAACGCCATGAATGGATTTTCAGCGGGGCAGGACGGTTCCGCACATCTGCTACACGCGCCACATTCGCAGCGCGGCGCGGGCGCGATCTCGCCAAGCAAAGCATACCTTGACGCGCCGCCCCGCCGAGCCGAAGGCGAGGCGTGGGTCCGGTGCTTCAGCACCGGAAAAACCGCGGCCTTCGGTGTTTTGCCAGCCCAGGCACCGCCCAGTGAGCTATAAAGCGCTGCAACCGCGCCTTGCGTTGGGCGCGGCTGGCGACGCGCCGAGTTTGGTATCTGCTGTTACGAGATCTAGCCCGCGTCGCGCTGCGACGGTCACACGGCGGGGGTAGGCGGGGGCGGAGTCTTTGCCTTAAGCCTTGGAATGGTTTACAATATCCAGAAATTCGCGCGCCATAGCGGGATCGTCCCGGAATGCTCCCAGCAGCTTTTTTGTCACCATATTCACCCCGGGCTTGTGCACACCGCGGGTGGACATGCAATGATGCTCCCCCTCCAGCATCACGGCCACGCCCTTGGGCTTGAGCACGTCAAACAGGGTATTGGCAATCTGTGCATTCATCTTTTCCTGCACCTGCAGGCGCTTGGCATAGGCATCCACCACACGCGCCAGTTTGGAAATGCCGACCACGCGGTTGGTGGGGATATAGGCGACATGGGCCACGCCGATGATCGGCGCCATGTGGTGCTCGCAATAGCTCTCGAAACGGATGTTACACAGGGCGACAATTTCATCATAGCCCTCGACCTCGTCAAAGGTGCGCTGCAGCATCTCGGCGGGGTCCTCAGTGTAGCCCTTGAACCACTGCCCATAGGCTTTGGTCACACGCTTGGGCGTATCCAAAAGCCCTTCGCGGGCAGGGTCTTCGCCGGCCCAGCGCAACAGGGTGCGCACGGCCTCTTCGGCCTCCTCACGGGTGGGTTTTCCGTCAACCATGGCCTCGGCCACCCCTTTTGGATTGATCAAATTCATCGTCTCACTCCCTGCCTGAACAGGCCCCGGCCCCATTGCCCGAGGCCGCGCCTATTGCGTCATCTTGGCTAACAGAGTCTTATCAATTGGTTACTAAAGTATGAACAAAATCGGATTATTGCAAGACTAGGCGCAATCTAGCGCCTGCGATATATCCGCCAGCAGGTCGCCTACATCCTCCAGCCCGACCGACAGCCGCACCAGCCC
>JALWPC010000071.1 GCA_026995265.1 Paracoccaceae bacterium | reverse complement strand
CAAAGTCATCGTGAACTGCCTTAACCGATTCACAGCACATGGAATGCCTGTGAGCGTGAAAATCCAATGACTGGCTTGGGAAAGGGGAAATCCGTCTCAACGATCTTATATGCAACAACGCCGAATTGGACAAGAATATTTTTGTGATTTATTTTGGAAGAAATGCCCGCATTGAAATAGACCCGGCGCTCGGTTTAGCCGCGCCGCTTGGTTGCGTGTCTGATCCGAGCAATGCCCAAAACATCCAACACTTTGGCTTCAATCGCATCGGCGTCCAGCCCTGCTTGCTGATACATGGCGGCGGGGCTGTCTTGGGGGAGGAAGACGTCGGGCAGGGTCATGGAGCGAAACTTTAACCCGCTGTCAAACACGCCTTCATCGGCGAGGAACTGGGCGACGTGGCTGCCAAACCCGCCAACCGCGCCTTCCTCGATGGTGATCAGGGCGTCGTAGTCAGCGGCGAGGTGGAGCACGAGGTCGCGGTCCAGCGGCTTGGCGAAGCGGGCATCCGCCAGCGTGGGGGGAATGCCCCTGGCCTTGAGGTTTTCGGCGGCCTTGCGGGCCTCGCCCAGGCGGGTGCCGAGCGACAGGATAGCCACCCGCGCCCCCTGCTGGATGATGCGCCCTTTGCCGATTTCGAGGACCTCACCGCGCTCGGGGAGCTCGATGCCCACGCCTTCGCCACGGGGAAAACGGAAGGCCGAAGGGCGGTCATTTATACTGGCGGCGGTGGCGACCATGTGCATGAGTTCGGCTTCATCGGCGGCGGCCATAACGACGAAATTCGGCAGGTTGGCGAGGAAGGCAATGTCAAAGCTGCCTGCATGGGTCGGGCCGTCGGCACCCACGAGGCCTGCGCGGTCGATCGCGAAGCGCACGGGGAGGGACTGGATGGCGACGTCATGCGCCACCTGGTCATAGCCGCGTTGCAGGAAGGTGGAATAGATGGCGCAGAAGGGCTTCATGCCGCCAGCAGCAAGGCCCGCGGAAAAGGTCACCGCGTGTTGTTCGGCCATGCCCACATCAAACATCCGGTTGGGGAAGTGCCTGGCGAACACGTCCATCCCCGTGCCGTCTGGCATGGCGGCGGTGATGCCCACCACCTTCGGGTCGGCCTCGGCTTCGGCCACCAGGGCCTTGGCAAACACGCTGGTATAGCTCGGCGCATTGGGCGGCGGCGCAGTGTGGACTTTTCCTGTTGCGGGGTCAAACCGCCCGCGGGCATGGCCACGGTCGGCGGCGCGCTCCGCCGCGGCAAAGCCCTTGCCCTTTTGGGTGATCACATGGATCAGCATTGGCCCTGTGGCGCGCTCCTGCACGGTGCGCAGCACGCTGAGGAGTTGCTCCATATCGTGGCCGTCAATCGGGCCAATGTAGGAAAAGCCGAGTTCTTCAAACAGGGTGCCACCGACGGTCATGGATTTGACCATTTCCTTGGCGCGGCGGGCGCCGTCCTGCAGGGGCGGGGGCAGCAGCGAGGCAAAGCCCTTGGCGGCGGATTTCAGCTCCTGAAACGGGGCCTCGGCGTAAAGCCGCGAGAGGTAACCCGAGAGCGCCCCCACCGGCGGGGCAATGGACATGTCGTTATCATTCAGCACCACAAACAGCCGCCTTTTCAGGTCGCCCGCGTGGTTGAGCCCCTCAAAGGCCATGCCGGCGGGGATGGAGCCATCGCCGATCACCGCAATCGCGTCCCCCAGGCCATGCTCGGGCTGCCCGCCCAGCTCGCGGGCCATGGTGAAGCCGGTGGCGGCAGAGATGGAGGTGGCCGCATGACCCGCGCCGAACGGGTCATAGGGGCTTTCCGAGCGCTTGGTGAAGCCGGAAATGCCGCCGCCCTGGCGCAGGCCCGCCATCGCCGCCCGCCGCCCGGTGAGGATCTTGTGCGGGTAGCATTGGTGGCTCACGTCCCAGATGAGCTTGTCGCGCGGGGTGTCAAACACCGCGTGCAGGGCCACGGTCAGTTCCACCACCCCCAGCCCCGCGCCAAGATGGCCGCCGGTTTTCGAGACCGCCTCGATGGTCTCGGCCCGCAATTCAT
>JALWPC010000070.1 GCA_026995265.1 Paracoccaceae bacterium | reverse complement strand
GCCGCGTGAGCTTGGCGAGGATGGCGGCCTGATAGCCGGAACCGGTGCCGATTTCCAGCACCTTGCAGCGCGGGGTGACGTTGAGCGCTTGCGTCATTTGCGCCACCACCGAGGGCTGGCTGATGGTCTGGCCGCAGTCAATCGGCAGCGGGGTGTCGGCATAGGCGCGGGGCTGGAAGGTGCCCTCCAAGAAGGCCTCACGCGGGATGGCTTCCATGGCTTTAAGCACGCGCGGGTCGGTGATGCCCTTCTTGCGCAGGCCGAGGATGAATTGCATTTGCTCTTGGGCGCTCAAAAGTCGGTGTCCATGTTGGCGATGGTTTTTAGGGCGGCCTCTTGCGTGAGGTCGGCGTGCAGGGCGGTGATGGTGGCGTAACCTCGGGCGGCTTCAAAAGCGTCGGTGCCCGGCGCAGCAGAGGTGTTATCGGCCTTGTGGGAGATCCACAGGTAACGGCGGCCATTGCCTGCGACCTGCGGCTCCACCCCGAAAGCCCCAGAGCTGCGCGCGCCTTGGCGGGTGGTGCGCACGCCTTTGACATCGGCGGCGGCTATGGGCGGGAAGTTGATATTATAGAAGGTGCTATAGGCGGTGTCATGCCACGGGGCGGTGCTCAGAAGCTGCCGGACGAGCGGCGCGGCATGGGCGCGGGCGGCGTCGAACGGGTCGTCGAGGTCGTGGTTATACTGGCCGTAATATTGCGACATGGCGATGGCCTTGTGGCCGTTCATCGCCGCTTCCATGGCGGCGCCGATGGTGCCGGAATAGAGCGTGTCTTCGGCGACGTTATGGCCACGGTTGACGCCGGAAAGCACGAGGTCCGGCGGGGTGTCCTTCAGGACATCATGCAGGCCCGCCAGCACGCAATCGGCGGGGGAGCCTTCAACGGCAAAGCGGCGCTCGGCGAGCTGCTCCAGGCGCATGGGGCGGATGTAGGAGATGCAGTGGGAGACGCCGGATTGCTCGGAGGCCGGCGCGACCACCCAAACCTCGCCTTCAGGGCCTGCGATTTCATCGGCAATGGCTTCCATGACCTTGAGGCCGGGGGCGGTGATGCCGTCGTCATTGGTGATCAGGATGCGCATGGGTGGCCCTTTGCTTTGGTTCGGTTCTTTCTAGGCGGGGTTTGGGGGGAGGTCCAGAGTCCGGTGCGGGATATTTTGTAGGTGAGTCAAAAATGCCACGATTGCGCCCTCTGGGAAACGGAATCGCGCGCGGGCGCGATGAGCTTTACCACGCTGGCGCGTGGCGTTGGCGCTTGCGGCGAGGGCAGCGCTTCCGTAAGAAGCGCTTCGAGGAACGCCCCCTCGATGGGGGGCTGACGAGACGTTGGCCGGGTGGTAGGCTTGGGTATGCACAAAGAGGTGGACAGGTTTGGGGTGCTGGGGGCATCGCTGATGATGGAATCGCCACAGGCCACGCATTATGCGGGGCGGCAGGCGGATGGGCGGCGGCAAATGCGCTTTGGTGGGCCGAGGCGCGGGCGCGGCAGGGGCTTGGGTATCCGATGGGGATGGTGCGGGTTTTGGTGGGGGTGGCGGGCTGAAGCCCGCCCTACGCCAGTTCGCCCTCCGGTGTGATGGCCGATTTTCCACCCATATAGGGGCGCAAAACCTCGGGGATGGTGATGCTGCCATCCGCTTGCTGGTAATTCTCAATCACCGCGATCAGGGTGCGGCCTACGGCGAGGCCGGAGCCATTGAGCGTGTGCACGAAGTCCGGCTTGCCGCCCTCGGGCCGGTAGCGGGCATTCATGCGGCGGGCCTGAAAATCGCCCGCCACCGAGCAGCTTGAAATTTCGCGGTAGGTGTTTTGGCCGGGCAGCCATGCCTCTATGTCATAGGTTTTGCGCATCCCGAAGCCGAGGTCTCCGGTGCAGAGCACCACGGTGCGGAAGGGGATGTCGAGGGCCTCCAGAATGCCCTCCGCGCATTTGGTCATGCGCTCCAGCTCGGCGGCGCTATCTTCGGGGGTGGTGAAGGCGACCATCTCGACCTTTTCGAACTGGTGCTGGCGGAGCATGCCTGCGGTGTCTCGCCCTGCCGAGCCCGCTT
>JALWPC010000069.1 GCA_026995265.1 Paracoccaceae bacterium | reverse complement strand
TGTCTCTGGCAGCCCGAAAGGTCTCCGCCAGATTTTGCGCCAACGCCTCTTCATCCGAAGACGGCTGCACACGCGCCTCTTGAAGCATCGGGAAGGTCACCAGTGACACCTCCCAAAGCTCGATCTCGTGCAGCAAACGACCCTTCGCGGCCTTCTCGCTGCGCTTGGTGCGGTAACCAATCGACAGCCCGTCAATCGCCCCCGCTTCCAGCAATACCTGCGCCTCAAAGCCCGCCTGAACTTCGGTGAGCAACCGCCCCGAAACCCGCAGCCCCTTGGCGTCTTCCCTGATCTCGTCCCATACGCCAATCGGTTTGGTCGCATCATGTTGCCAGAGCATTTTTACCTTGCCGCCCTTGGCCTTCAGCCGCTTCAGGCAGGCGCTATAGGCCCCGGGCTGCACCACATCGCCCCCTTGGTCCGCCGCGCCAAACAGGCTGGCGTAACCACTGATCCGCGCGCCATCCACCGCCGCATCCTCCAGCGCACAAAATTTGGTTTCATAGGCAGGGCCTATGAATGGAGAGTAATTCATCTCAATCCCTTTCGATTTTTTGAAATCCTTAGGGTGGGTGCTCGCGCCCACCACCCGTCACCCCTGCAAAAACGCCAAAGCCACATTCGCCAGAAACAGGCTCGCCGCCCCGTAAACTGCCAGCCACATCCGCTTTTCCAGCCGCTCCAGCATGGTTTCGATCCCGTTGAGGCGCCGCTCCAGCCCCTTCCAGCGCTCATCGGTCACCCGTTCATGCGCCTCGATCCGCGCCTGCGCCGCATCAAAGGGCTCGTAAAGATACCGCGACCCCCCGACCTTGCGCTCACCCATTGCTTGGCAGCCCCAACATCGCCCGCTTTTCCGCATCGGTCAGGAAGCTGGCATTGGCCACCCGTCGCCACTGCGATTCCCGCTCGATGCTCAGCGCCGGCACCGAGTCAAGGTCCGCCTTCAAGCTCAGCACCTCGCCATAATAATCCGAAAGCCAATTCCCCAGCGCCCCGCAAACCTTGCCCACCAATGGCAAGACCGTCTGCCGATAAAACGCCCTGTTTGCCTCGGCATAATTCGCATAAGCCAGATCCCCCGGCAGCCCCAATAGCATCGGCGGCACCCCAAACGCCAAAGCAATCTCCCGCGCCGCGCTCTCCTTGGTTTTCTGGAACTCCATATCCGAGGGGCTGAACCCCATCGGTTTCCAGTCCAATCCGCCCTCAAGCAGCATCGGCCTACCAGCGTTCCGCGCCCCCTGATGATGGCTCTCCATCTCGCTCACCAAGCGCTCATACTGGTCCTCCGCCATGCTCCCCATGCCATCCGCGCCCTTATAAACAATCGCGCCCGATGGCCGCGCCGCATTGTCCAAAAGCGCCTTACTCCAGGCACTTGCCGCGTTATGCACATCCAGCGCCTTCTGCGCCGCCGCCATCGGCGAAAGCCCGTAATGGTCATCGGCAGGGTGAAACAGCTTCACATGCAAAACAGGCTTCACCTCACCCCGCATATCAAACCGATGCTTCTTCGCCCCCACCGCATATTCATACGCAACAGGCCAGCCATCGCTCCCCGGCAGCACCCGCATCCGGTCCGACCGCAGCACGAACAGCTCTTGGGGCAGCCCCGCCTCATCCAGCCCCGCCGCCTCAAGGTAACCATCCCCCGAGAGCAGCATCTGGCCAAAGAGCGCCTCCAGCAGGTCCGCCCGCCCCTGCGCCCCGTTCGGCCGGTTCAGAAGCGCAAGCATCGGGTGCGTCTCAAAGCGCCGTGCCCCGTCGCTCAAAACCAAGCCCACGGCGGCCGCCGCCTCGGCGATCATCTTCACGCAGCGAAACCCCACGGGGTTCCCCACAAATCCGTTGCGCGTCAGGCTCACGGTGTCCTGCCCCGACCAGGCCACCCGCCCCGCGCCCTGAAAAGCCACAACCCCGGCCGCCGCGCTAGACTTCTTCTCCTCCACGCCCTTAGACGCCTTAAAAATCTGCAAAACCATAAAGTTATGCCCCCATCTTATTGCAAAAAAACACCGCCAAACTGACCTCACTAAACTAGTTTAGTGAGGTCAA
>JALWPC010000068.1 GCA_026995265.1 Paracoccaceae bacterium | reverse complement strand
CCGTCATCCCCCCGCGCGGCCCGACACTTGTCAACGCCCCGAAAAACCGCGAGGGCGAGGTGCAGGGCGATCTGCCTTTCAGCCTTAAAATCGAGCCACAAAGTGTTACGCCTGTTCAGGCCCCGCGGGCGCCCGGGCATGCGCAACCAGCCCCCGTTGCGCACCAAATCGCCAGCCAGCTTCCGCCGCTCATACACAATGCCGAGAAGCAGACCATCGAGCTCAGGCTCGACCCGCCCGAACTTGGCCGCGTAACCATTCACTTGACCACCCATGACCAGCAGGTCACCGCGCAGGTGGTTGCGGAGCGTGCGGACACGATGGACCTTATGCGGCGCCATGCCGAGGCACTCACCGCCTCGCTGGCACGCGCGGGGTTTTCCCATTCGGATCTGACATTTGCCCAGGGCGGCAACGGGTCAGGCAAGGAAAATACACAACCGTTTCTACTCACTTCAGGCATATCTGAACGTGACGACACCCACCCTTCCGGCCCCGCATCCTCCGGCCTTGACGGCCGGTTGGATATACGCCTTTAACAGACAGGACAAACCATGGACCCCGTTTCTACCCTCTCCCAAGCCTCCGCCGGCTTTGCCCGCGCCACAGCATCGACCACGACCTCCCAAAAAGACGTGTCGGGCGACTTCCAAACCTTTCTTTCGCTGCTGACCGCACAGTTACGCAACCAGGACCCGCTTAAGCCGGTCGAATCCACCGCCTTTGTCGCCCAGCTCGCCAGCTTTTCGGCGGTGGAGCAGCAGGTGCAATCCAACACCAAGCTCGAAGGGATTCTCGAAGCACTGGCCAGCGGGGCAACCGGCGGGCTGTCCCAGTGGATCGGGCAAGAAGTGCGCAACCCCGGCAGCGCGCCCTATGAAAACAAACCCCTGGATGTGCTGTATTTGAGCCACACCGACGCCGACCGCGTGGAACTGATTGTCTATGACGAACACAACAACATCGTCGCCCGTCAGGAGGTCGACAAGAATGCAAGCAATGTGCAATGGTCGGGCATTCTTGCCGATGGCACCCGCGCCACTGCAGGAGCACGATTCCGGTTTGAAACCAATAGCCTGAAGGATGGCGAGGTGATCGCCACCTCCCCCGCGCTGGTGTTTTCAACGGTTCAGGAAGTGCGCAAGTTTGAGGGCCAGCCGGTGCTCTATTTCGCCGACGGCACCCAGATGTTTGCCTCCGACGTCGAGGCAATGCGCACACCGCAAGCCTAGCCCGGCCCCGCCCAGAACCCGGGGTATTGACCCCGGTTTTTGGCACCTAAAGCGTTATTCTCCCTCGGCCAAAACGCCTTCCAAAAACGCCATGCTCTCCTGGTTTTTGGCCAAAAGCGCCCGCGCGGCGCGCAGGCTCGGGGCCTCTTGGGCCGCCATTGGCGGCAGGGTCTGCTCCGGCGCTGTGCCTGCGCCCTCCGCCCCGCCCTGCACATAGGAGGCCAGCGTGCCCACCGCGCCCGCATCCTGGATTTTGCTCCAGTCTCCCGCGCGCAAAGCCACGTCATTCACGGAAATTTCCCTGGCGTGGTCTTCATTCAACATTTCAGCAACCGCGGCGAAATCTTCCATCTGCAAATAGGCATTCAGCCGGATCTTGTAGGCCTCGAGGCTGTCATCCACCTGCAAAATCTCCACCGCCCGTTCCGGCTGGAAAAGCTGCACATAGGCTGCGGCTTGTGCATGCGTGGCCTCGGGAGTGGCGCGACTGAGGTTCGGGGCCAGCACATCCAGCGCGGTTTCCGGCAGACCGATAGACGCCATTTCCCCGGCGATCTTCAGGCGGGCACTATCGCCTGCGGGGCCCTGGTCCAGCATATCGGCAAAGCGCAAAACCATTTGGGCATAGGGATAATCTCCTATCGACTCCGCCGTTGCGGATTCGAATATCTCCGACGTAATCTGAATGAGGTCTGGTTTCAAATCCGGATGCTCGGCCATTGCCTCTTCTATTTGTGACAAGGCAGCATCGCCCCCCTCGACCGCGTTGCGCACCCTGATTTCAGACAAAAGTAGTTGATCGGCAAAGGGTGTGTCGCGGTTTATGAAGGCAGCGGATTCAAGATCCACCAAAAGCGTTTCCGGCATCGAGCTATCTGACGCCAACAGCGTGCGCGCATAGGCGATCAGGGCTTCCGGTGCATGCTCGCCATTTTCCAGCGCCAGAGCCCGATAGATTTCGGCCGCCCGGGCGGGGTTACCCTGCGCCTCCATCACCTGGGCTTCGGCCATGCGCTGCGCCGTGGTCACCCCCGATTCTGCGCGGCGCACAATTTCGAGCACCAGATGCGCGGCCTCTATCTGCCCGCGATCGACAAAAGCCTGTGCCAAAGGGGGGCCGATCAGGGCCCGCACTTCGATCGGATATGTGGCAAATGCGTCGGTAATTGTGAGCGGCTCCAGCACCTCATACGACCCCCGACCGGTAGCCAGATACCACATTTCATGGGCGCCGCCACAGCCGGCCCCCTGCAAAACCGGGCCGTTCACCCGTGCGGGTTCGTTTTCAATAAGATTGGCCATATCGTTGTAAAGCGACGCCTTTTCTAGCCCGACATCGGTTTCCTGTAGCATAAGCCGCGCCTCGGCCCCGAGGCCATACCGCAAATAGAGTTGCACGATTTTTTCAGAAACCGCCGCATCGGGCGTGTCAAACTCGCCGAGCAAACGGGCGCGCAGGCTGGCAAGCTGCCCGGAAAAATCACCTTCGGCACCCCAGCCTTCCATCGAAAAATCCGCATCGTCGAGGCATTGCGGCATGGCAAACTGGTTTACTATTTCGCCCAGAGCTTCTTCGGTTCCGTTGGCATAGGCCGTGCGGGCGCTGAGCTGCTGCATTAGCGCCGGGTCTACCTCCGGTGGCACGGGTGGCTCCGGCTCCGGTTCCGGCTCCGGTTCTATGGTGACAGCTTCAGGCGGGGCTGTTGCCACCGGTGCGGGCACAAAATTGACCAACCCCTGATCGGCCGCGCGGGTAAGTTGCGCCAGAAGCTGGCTTTGCGCCTCTTTAATTCTGGCCAGCATTTCCGGGTCATCTTCAACCGAAACGGTTGAATTCATTTCAGAAACCGCCGCCCCCGCCATGGCTTCCATCTCTTGCACCACACCATCCTCTGCGCGCGCTTCGGGCACCACCTCGGCAACCGTATCCGGCGCGGCGGGCGTATCCATTTGCGGTGTTTGGCTCGGCTCTTCCTTTGGCGGGTCCGGCAGCAGGCGCGGCTGGCGCGGCGCATCTGCCATAACATAGGCCGAAAAGCGGGCGGGCGCATTGGGTGGCTGGATAAAGGGCAGCCCGTCGGGTTGCCATTGGGGCGAGGCGGCGGCGGCCTCAACGGGGCCAAGCGGGGGGCCGTCAAACACGTCAATTACGATATAATTTTGAGTAAAAGCAGAAACCTGCACCTCGCATTGACAATCAAGTTCCAATTGCAGACCTGAGCCGGTGTCCGATTGTGTTTCCCCTATGCCGACAATGCGTTTCTTCGGGATCTTATCAAAGACATGCGCGGTGGAAAAGCGCAGAGATTGGGCAGGAAACTGCACCGAAGCCAGGCCGCGGGTTTCCTGAACCTCCCATTCAACGCCGGAATTCATATGCAAAACCAGACGGGAAAACCCGTCATGCTCGCCGGAATTCACCGGAACGACCTGCTGCGCCGCCAGGGGCAGCGCAGACAGGAGCCAAACCAACGCGATTAGCTGCTTCATGCGGCTGCTTTTGCCTCCTTCAGTGCGGCTTCAAGGTCATTAAACGAGGGGCGCTTGCCGCCCGGCGTGTTTTGTCGCCCAACTTCCACACAGATATTTGGTGCGTGATTATAAAGGTTTGCGACCAGAACCTCACGTATCAGGTTATAAAAATGGTCATCCTCCTCGACCACGGCATCCAGTTTGCTGGCAAACGGCCCAACGAGACCGTAGGCGATGAACACGCCCAGAAAGGTGCCCACCAGCGCGCCCCCGATCATACCGCCGAGCACGGCGGGCGGCTTGTCGATGGAGCCCATGGTTTTAATCACCCCGAGCACAGCGGCCACAATGCCCAACGCGGGCAGGCCGTCAGCCATGATTTGCAGCGCATGGGCCGAGCCCTTGGCATGGTGTAAATGTTCTTCCATGCGTTTTTCCAGCACTTCTTCCACCTGATGCGGGTCGTCATAATTCATCGAGGCCGAGCGCAGGGTGTCGGCAATAAGGCCCACGGCGGTTTTGTCTTTCTGGATTTTCGGATATTTTCCGAAAACCGCGCTGGCGTCTGGGTCTTCAATATGGGATTCGAGGTCAACCGGGCTTTCTCGGCTGATGCGGATCAGGGTGAAGAGAAGGCAGAGAAGGTCTTGATAATCCTGCTGTTTCCATTTCGCGCCTTTGAACACTTTGCCCATATCTTTTGCGGTTTGTGTGACCACAGAAAAATTATTGGCTATCAGAAAAGCCCCGACGGCAGCCCCCAGAATCGCCATAAGCTCATGGGGCGCGGCTTCAAGGATAATAGCCATCTCGCCTTCACCCAGAATATAGCTCCCGAACACCATCCCGAAGATAACAACAATTCCGATAAGTCCAAACATGGTATAACCCTCTTTATTGAGCGCGAATCTGCGCTGTCCCGGGATCAGAGTATCGGTCCGGTGGTTAATATTCCCTCAAAGGCGGGTGCTATTCGCGGGGGGCATTGGCATTTCGGCCGGCAATCACCACGGAAATGGAATAGGCGCGGTCGGCGGGCAGGTTGGCCATAATCGCCGCGGCATTTTCCGGGCGCATACGGGCAAGAAATCCTGCGGCAAACTGGATGTCCATGGTCGAGAAAATACCGGCGGCGTCGGCAGGCTTCATGCGCTGGTAAACCTCGGTGAGGCGGGCCACGTCCTCTTCGGTGGCGTTATCCGCGAGCGTCAGCGTGGCGGCGAGCTTGGCTTCGGCCTCTTGCAGGGCGGCCATTTGCTCCTTAATGCGTTGCTCGGCGACGGCCAGCGTTTGCATACGGCGGTCAATATAGGCTTCGCGCTCGGCGATCTGCGCCTCTCGGTCCTGCAGGGCTTGCAAGAGCGCCGGACTATCCTGCACCGGCTCGGCGCTGGCCATTTCCACGGGTGCGGGCTCTGGCACTATGCCTTCGGCCAAGGCGGGAGCGATTTCCACCGCCCGAATCAGGCCAGAGGCCAGAAACAACCCGACGATCACCGTAATCGTGCCGGTTTTTCGCGGTTGAACAGTGCGGATTTTCATCGTTTTACCGCCGTCATCACTTGCTGAAGTGCGCTCAAAAGCTCGGCGCGGGCACCGGAATCTTCTTGTTCGTCTTCAACGGGGTTTTTGAGCTTCAGCGGCCCTGGCTCTTCGGAGCGGTCCAGCTTCACCGGCTTGGGCGGCTGCCCGCGCTCATGCACGGTCGAGAGCAGCAGCTCCAGCCGCCCCGCTGCAATTTCGGCGCGGCCTGTCACCTCCATCAGGTCTTTCATGCTGGCCCCCGAGGCCTGCGTGGCGGTTTTCACCGAGGCCTGAATCTCGTCCACCTGTTTTGAAAGCGCGGTAATTGCCCCCCCAAGGCCGGTGTCGAGCCGTGAAAGGGATTTGATCCGGCGCGCCAGAATCATGCAATAAAGCGCTGCGCCCAACGCGCCCGCTATAAGTAAAACATCTGCTATCAGGGCCATTCTGGTCCCTCCTTTATCCAAGCACAAATTCCGTTATCAGCAGGTCTTTCACCTGCCCTTTTTCTGTTACCACCTGAATGCGCCGCAGCATCTGGGCGCGCAGGCGTTCCAGAGCCGCGGGCTTGCCAAGCTGGTCTTCCGACACCGCCCGCAGGTAGGTATTGAGCACATCAACAATGCGCGGCAGAACCATTTGCACAGCTTCAACACTGGCCGGGTCCACATCCAATTGCGCGGAGAAGCGCAGAAATTTGGAACTGGCGGCGCTGCCGAGTGACACCACCATCGGCTCCAGCGCGATGAAGGCGATTTCGGGCAGGGGCGGCAGGTCTGATTCGGCGGCGGGGGTGGCCGCTTCGGCAGCAGGGCCGAGAATCAGGCCGGCATAGGTGGCGTAGAATCCCCCACCGCCCGCCAGAAGCGCCCCTAACAGCCCTATAATTAAGCCTTTTTTACCGCCCTTCTTCTTGCCGTCGGTCGGTTCAGGCCCGGTTTCATCCGCCATTTTTTATGTCCTGCGTAAAATCGAACTTTTCTTTTCATAAACCGCCGGTAGCTAACCAATTGTTAAATCTGTTGCCCCAAATTGCAGAAAAATACGTCGCGGTGGCCTGAATGGCCGTTGGCAGTGAAAAACAGAAGTTGATTGGAATGACGTCTATGTGGAGCACGCTCGACCCTCGTAAGAAAATAGTGTTTGTGCTGGCCGCCATTGCCGCGCTGGTAGCAACGCTTGGGCTGGTGCGGGTCGCAACCACACCCAGCCTTTCCCTGCTTTACGCGGGGCTGGACCCGGCCGTCGCGGGGGAGGTTATCACCGCGCTGGACCAACGCGGAATCACCTATGACGTGCGCGGAAACGCCATATATGTTGACGCCGCCTCGCGAGATCAGGCGCGGCTATCGCTGGCCTCCGAGGGGCTTCCGGGCTCTGGCATTGCAGGCTATGAACTGCTCGATAATCTTTCCGGCTTTGGCACCACCAGCCAGATGTTTGACGCCGCCTATTGGCGCGCCAAAGAGGGCGAGCTGGCCCGCACGCTGGTTTCTTCCCCGCAGGTGCGCTCGGCGCGGGTGCATATTGCCTCGGGCAGCGGCCAGCCCTTTGCCCGCAATACAAATCCTACCGCCTCGGTGACCATAGTGGCCAATAGTGGTGCCGTGCCGCCTGCCTTCGCCGAATCAGCGCGGTTTCTGGTGGCCTCGGCGGTGAACGGGCTGTCGCCTGATTCGGTGACGGTGATTGACGGGGAGTCCGGCGCGGTGCTGAATTCCGCAGATCTCGGCGGGGCCATGACGGGTGCCGACGGGCTGGACGCCCGCGCGGCTGCCATGCGCAGCAATATCGAGCGGCTACTGGCCGCGCGAGTCGGCGAAGGAAACGCGGTAGTTGAAGTGATGGTTGACGCCGAAACCCAGAGCCAAACCCTGCGCGAGCGGGTGATAGACCCGCAATCCAAGGTTGCCATTTCCTCTGAAACCCAAAGCGAAACCGATAACTCCAAGGGCTCCGGCGCGCAGGGGGTAACCGTAGCCAGCAACCTGCCTGACGGCGCGGCCGGGGGCACCAGCGAGGAATCCCGTAATCAATCCCGCAATAGCGAGATCATCAATTATGACGTGTCGGAGACCGTGCGGGAAACCGTGAGCGCCCCGGGCGAGATCAGGAAAATCACCGTAGCGGTGCTGGTCAATGATATTTCGACCATCCAAAATGGGGTCGAAACCTTCACCCCGCGCCCGCCGGAAGAGCTTGCAGCGCTGGAGGCGCTGGTGAAATCCGCCATCGGCTTTGACGAGGCCCGCGGCGATGTGGTGACCATTCAAAGCATGCAATTGGCCACCCCGCCGGCAGAAGGCACCTTTGTAGACACCGCCCCCGGTTTTCTCAGCAATAACCTGATGTCGCTGATACAGCTTGGCGTGCTCGCGGTGGTGGTTTTGGCGCTCGGGTTGTTTGTGATCAAACCGCTGCTTTCGTCGGCAGGTAGCAGTGCCCCGTTGCCCCTCCCGCCCGACGGCAGCGACGACAGCCCGCTATTCGAGCCGAACACGGCCCTGCCATCCAATGAAGCCCTGCTCGGAATCGAGGGCAGCGATGACCCCCTGGCCATAGGCCACAGCACCCCGAGCGCGGCCGAACTTTTGCGCACCGCCATTTCGGAGCGCACGACAGAAACCAACCGGCTGTTGCAAAACTGGATTGATACGGCCGCCGAACCCGAGGAGACCCCTGCCTGATGCCCGCACTAAAGCTAGAATCCTTTTCCCACGATATGGAAATCCGCCGCGGCATTTCAAAGTTTGAAAGCTTTGAGGCCATGCGGGAGAGCGCCTATAACGAGGGGGTGAAATCGGGTGCCGAAGCCGCCACCCGCGCGTTTGAAGAGGAAAAAGTCCGCTCCCTCGCCCCCATTCTGGAAGCGCTCGACGACATGGGGTTTACCCAGGTCGAAGCCTGCCGCGCCATGCTTAAATCCATGCGACCGATGGTGGAGCAAATGGCGAATACCCTGCTGCCCGCCGCCGCCCGGCAAGGGTTCGGGGCCGAGGTGGCCGCCCTTCTTTGCAAGGCCTATGAAAAGGCCCCAGCCGCGCAGATTATCATCTCGCTGGCCCCCGATGCCGTTGCTCCCATAGAGGCCCTGCTGGCCCCCTCCAAGGCCGATTACGCGGTGGAGCCGGACCCGTCGCTTGGCGCGTTGCAGGCGCGGGTAAGCTGGCAGGGCGGCTATGACCAGATAGACCTGGATAGCGCGCTCGCCGAGGTGCGCGCCGCCATAGACACCTTCTTCAACCGTTTTGAACGCACTGGAACCGACGATGCCTGATTCTGCCGAACATACCGAAAGCGCCTTCCTTGGCGTGCCCGTGGAAATGATCATTTCCGTAGGGAAAGCCAAGCCGCTGATCTCTGAACTGCTGTCCCTTTCCCAAGGGGCCATCATCCCGCTTGACAGCCGGATCGATGACCCGGTGGAGGTTTATATCGGCGACAAGCTGATTGCCCGCGGCGAGTTGCAGGAGGTCGAGGGTGACGCGGGCAAACTCGGTGTGCGCCTCACGCAAGTGGTTGATATGAAAAATGGTTTTTAGACTTGCGCTTGTTCTAGCGCTACTCTCTGCCAGCCCGGCGCTGGCGCAATCGGTGCAGTTTGACATGGGCAGCGGCTCGCTCTCGCTGCAATCGGTGCAGCTTTTTGTGCTGCTCACCCTGCTGAGCCTCGCGCCCGGAATTGCCATGATGGTCACCTGCTTTCCCTTCATGGTCACGGTGCTTTCCATCCTGCGCCAGGCCATTGGCGTGCAGCAGGCCCCGCCCAATATGATGATCGTCAGCCTGGCGATTTTCCTCACCTGGTTCGTGATGGCCCCGGTTTTCAACCAGGCATGGGACAGTGGCGTGGTGCCCCTGATGGATGGCACGATTGACACCCAAACCGCGATTGACAACATCCGCGCCCCCTTCCAGAGCTTCATGATGGGGCGTGTCAACCCGGATACGCTGGCCCTGATGGCAAAATCCGCGCCCTATGCTGTGAGCTCCGGTGACACCCCCATGAGCGTTCTCGTGCCCAGCTTCCTGCTCAGCGAAATCCAGCGCGGCTTCGAGATCGGCTTCCTGATCTTCCTGCCCTTCCTGATCATCGACCTTGTCATCGCGGCCGTGCTGATGTCCATGGGGATGATGATGGTCCCCCCCGCGGTGATCGCACTGCCCTTCAAGCTGGCCTTCTTTGTCCTCGCCGACGGCTGGACGCTGATTGCGGGTGCTCTGGTGCAAAGCTACCAGTAAACCGGCCTGTATTCGGCGCTAAAGCGCCGAACCGCGCCTCGCTTGCGCTCGGAGGCGGCGCGTCGGACATTTGTCTGCTTGGCAAAGTCGCACCCGCGCCGCGCCCAGCATCCGCGCCTGTGTCGAGCTTAGCAGGAACGTGCCCAGAAGCGGAAACCACGTTAGCCCAAATGCGGGTGGAAAGGGCTCATCCTTGCCCGCGGCACCATGCCCGCCGAGCGCAGCGAGGCCATGGCCCGTCAGGGCCACCGGTTTCAGCCTGCTGAAACCGCGCCTTTGCCGAGCGGGTGGGGTGGCGTGACGCCAGCCAGGCAAAACCGACCCTGCAACCCCGCCCCGAGGCAAAGGCGGGCTGCGGTTGGGGCGGGGCTTTGCGCTCTCATGGCAACACGGTCTTCGCCCCTGTAGTGCAATAGTCATCAGGCTTAAGAAAACAGGAAGTAGAAAATTGCGCTTGGGGCGCAGGTTGCTCTGTGCATTTTGCGCTGTCGCTTTTATACTCCGGCCAAAAGGTGGAGCGAGGCATGAATTCCAAACAACTGGCGTTAGCACTGTTGGCCCTTCTGGCGGGCTGCGTCAACGACCCCGCGCGCGCTCCAGCGAACCGTGGCGTGGCCCGCGCCAACACCGCGATTGCCGAGGAGTTCCTGGCCTATATGTTTGAAACCGAGGGCGGGGTGCGCATTCCGCGTTTGCTGAAATACGAGGGGCCGGTGCGGGTGGCGCTGGACGGGGCGCTGGGGGGCTATCGGGGTGACCTCGCGAAGGTGCTGGCGGGGATGCGGGCGCAATCGGGCATTGACATCGCCCTCACCGACGGGGCGGCGCAGATACGGGTTTTGCGGGTGCCAGCGGCGGCGCTCAAGCAGCTTTACCCCACGGCGGCCTGCGCGGTGGTGCCCGGGGTGGCCAGCTTTGCCGAGGTGCAGCGGGGCGGCTTCCCGCGCTGGTCGCAGCAAACGGCGCTCACCCGTGCGGTGGTGCTGATCCCGGACAGCGCCCCGCCCTATATCATCCGCGCCTGTTTCAACGAGGAAATCGCCCAGGCTTTGGGGCCGGTGAATGACCAGTATCGGGTGTCGGACACGGTGTTTAACGACGATAACGTCTTCAACACCCTCACCGATTATGACCACCTGATCCTGCGCCTGCTCTATAGCCCCGAATTGCACAGCGGCATGGGCCGCGCGGCGGTGCGGGCCAGGCTCCCTGCCCTGTTGGCGCGGGAAAATCCGGCGGGGACGGGGCGCGCGGGCCAGGCGCCGCGTTCTGATGCCCGCTGGAAGGCGCTGATCCTGACCGCGATGAACGCTGATACCCCACGCGGCGAGCGCCTGCGCGCGGCAGAGCAGGCGGTGGCGCGGGGGCGCAGGCTGGGGGGGCACCGGCTGGCCCATGCCCTGCTGATTTACGGCCGCCTGACCCTGCGGGACCAGCCCGCACTGGCGGCACCTGCCTTTGAGGAGGCCTACCGGATCAACCTCGAAACCCTTGGTCAAGGTAACCTGCGCACCGCCCTGGCCGCCATGCACGTGGCGGCGGTGGCGCTCAAGGCCGGCGAATATGACGCGGTCATCACCCTCACCACCCCCGCGCTGGCCACGGCGCGGCGCTTTGAAGACCCGGTGCTGCAAGCGGGCATTCAGGGCCTGCGGGCGCTGGCCTTTGCCCGGCTCGGGCAAAATGGCGCGGCACAGGCGGCGCGCCTTGATAGCCTCGCCCAGGCACGCTATGCCTTTGGCGACAACGCCGTGCAGATCGCCACGGCACAAGCAAGCATAGAAGGGCTGCTGCCCGACAATAACTAGGACGTCTCATGCCATATCTTATCGCCCTCATCATCGGATTCGCCCTCGGCTGGGTTAAGGCTGCCAAGCGGGGCGGCAACACGCCCGACAAGCTGCAATATGGCGTGGTTTTCGCCATGATCGCCATGGTGCTGACCCTGATCGCCTTGGTGATTTACGGGAACCTGATGTAGCATGTTCCTGCGCTTCTTTGAAAATCTGAGGGCGGCGGAGATACCTGTATCCCTGCGCGAATTCCTCAGCTTTTTGGAAGCGCTGAAAGCCCAAACGGTGATTTATGACGTGGAGGCGTTTTACTACCTTGCGCGGCTGACCATGGTGAAAGACGAGCGGTTTTTGGACCGGTTCGACGTGGCCTTTGCGCAAACTTTCGACGGGGTCGAGGCCGCGACACTGGCCGAGATCATGGAAAAGGTCGACATCCCCGAAGAATGGCTGCGCAAGATGGCCGAGAAAAGCATGAGCCCCGAAGAGATGGCGAAAATCGAGAGCCTGGGGGGCTTCGAGGCGCTGATGGAGACGCTGAAACAGCGGCTCAGGGAGCAGGAAAAGCGGCATCAGGGCGGCAGCAAGTGGATCGGCACGGCGGGCACCTCGCCCTTTGGGGCCTATGGCTATAACCCCGAGGGCATTCGCATTGGCCAGCACATGAGCCGCCACCGCCGCGCGGTGAAGGTCTGGGACCGGCGGGAATTCAAGAACCTTGATGACAGCGTGGAGCTTGGCACCCGCAACATCAAAATGGCGCTTAAACGCCTGCGGCGATGGGCGCGGCAGGGAGCGGATGACGAGCTTGATCTGGATGGCACCATTCGCGCCACCGCCGAGCATGGCTACCTCGACGTCAAAACCCGCCCCGAGCGCAGGAATGCGGTGAAGGTGCTGCTGTTTCTGGATGTGGGCGGCTCGATGGATGACCATATCGCCATGGTCGAGGAGCTGTTCTCGGCGGCCCGCGCCGAGTTCAAGCATATGGAGTATTTCTACTTCCATAACTGCCTCTATGAAGGCGTGTGGAAAGACAACGCGCGGCGCTGGAACGAGCAGGCGCCCACATGGGAGGTGCTGCACACCTACGGCTCTGATTATAAATGCATTTTCGTCGGCGATGCCTCGATGTCGCCCTATGAAATCGCCTATATCGGCGGGGCGAACGAGCACTACAACAAGGAGGCAGGCGGCACGTGGCTGGCCCGCGCGCGTGAGCAATGGCCCGATCATATCTGGATCAACCCCGTGCCGGAGGACGAGTGGCCCTACACCCATTCCATCGGCATGATCCGCGAGATTTTCGAGGACCGCATGGTGCCGATGACACTGGAAGGGATTGAGCGCGGGATGAAGGAACTGGGCAGGTGAGCCCGCCCTCTATGCCTCGCTTGCCCGGCCTTGCGCGCGGGGGCCAACGGTTTTAGGCTGGCACGAGTCCGAAGGGGTCCATTCATGAAAGCACTCAAATACCTATGGCATAACCACCGGCTTTTGCTGGTCGGGTTTTCCGTGGCCACGCTGGTGACCGGCTTCTTTCTGGTCCGCTTTGTGGCGGTGTTTATCTATTGGCAGACCCATCAGGATGTGGAAATCGAGCGCTGGATGCCGATCCGCTATATTGCCCGTTCCTACCACGTGAACCGTAACTGGCTTCTTGAGCAAACCGGCCTGCCGGAGGGCGAATACCGGCCCCGCCTGACCATCCGGCGCGCCGCCAATGCCGCGGGCATTCCCTATGAGGAGATGCGCGACCGCCTGCTGAAAGCGATTGAGGAAAAACGCGCCCAATGACCGATCTGCTGCTCGACCTCGTGGCCCAATACGGGCTGACTATCCTGGCTGGCACCATCTTTCTGGCCGCCCTTGGCGTGCCGGTGCCGGGCACCGTGCTTCTGGTGCTGAGTGGCGCCTTTGCCGCCTCGGGCGATATGGAGCCGGTGGCGGTGGTGCTCACCGGGTTTCTGGCCGCGGTGGCAGGGGATGTATGCGGCTATGCCATCGGCTATAAGGGCGGCGCGTGGCTTAAGCACAGGCTCGGGGCCACGCCGCTGGGCGGGCAGATCAGCAAGGCCGAGGGCTTTATGGCCAGATGGGGCGGCGTCGGCGTGTTTCTGAGCCGCTGGCTGGTGGCCCCCATCGGGCCGACCCTGAACTATGTGGCGGGTATCGGCCGCTTTGGCTGGTCGCGCTTTGTGCTCTGGGATGTGCTGGGCGAGATGATCTGGATAGCGCTTTACGTGGGCATCGGCATGGTGTTTTCAGCCTCGGCGCTGGCGCTGGTCGATATGATCGCCTCGGCAAGCTGGGTGATCCTCGGCGCGCTGGGCATGTGGTTCATGGGCAAGCGCCTGATAAAGCTCGCCAAACGCGCGGGGAAAGCGGAGGCCTGAGGCCTGCTGGTCCCTTGGCAAGAAGCTAAGTAAAGCATTATGATTCTACTTATTGGTGTGTTTTGTTGATATTATCTTCCTTAGGCAGCAACTCAACTACTAACCTAGGGAGGCTCTGAACAATGGGGCTTCACGCGACTAATGTGATGCGCAGAATTTGGCCCCTGTCGAGCCTCGCTCCTTTTGAATTTTTTTCAACTACCTTAGATAGTTTTCATAATTTTGGAAAAACATATTTGGTTTAACATTAAACCATATCATAATACATTGTTATTATTGATGTAATAATGCCATAAGGTGTCTATTCTCCTAGGATAGTAGACACTCCAAAGCAGAGTATTCCAGGCCATGATTTGAACGTTGATACCTTCTATACGTGTAATTGGGTTAGATGTAGTCCTGCGAAACATAGCCCGGATTTAACGAAATCATGTGGTCCGGCTATATTCAGAGCCTCCCTAGGTTAATATCCATAAATCAAGATGATTTTATACATTGTTTTCATCGCTTTACAGCAATATTCCTTTGCAAAACCACTGCCTCTTTAAGCCCGCGCTCAAATCCCCTATATAGAGCCTATGCTGCGCTACGCCCCCCTTCTGCTGGCCCTGATCATCGGCTATGTCAGCTACTTGTTTTCGGCCCGCAAATCCAAGCGGGATCTGAGCCGGAACTCGACGCCCTTAAAGGACCCCGCGCTCAACAAGCTGCTCGGTCAGATGGCGCAGGCGCTCGATATTCCGCGCGTCAAGGTGATGATTTACGAGGTCGAGCCGGTGAACGGCCTTGCGGCGCCAGATGGGCAGATATTCATTACCCGAGGGCTGCTCAACAAATATTCCTCCGGCGAGATTTCGGCGGCTGAACTGGCCTCGGTGGTGGCCCATGAGCTTGGGCATATCGCCCTTGGCCATAGCCGCCGACGGCTGATAGATTTTGGCGGGCAAAACCTGATACGCGCCGTGCTGATGGGGGTGATTGGCCGCTATATCCCGATTATCGGCGGCTACATTGCCAACGCCCTCGTGCAGATGTTCGCCGCCTCGCTTTCCCGCAAGGATGAATACGAGGCCGATGCTTATGGCGCGGCGTTGTTGCTGAAATCCGGCATCGGCCTATCAGCGCAGATCAGCATGTTCAGGAAGCTGGAAAGCTGGGGCCAGCGCGGTGGCGCACCTGCCTGGCTGATGAGCCACCCCGAAACGGGCCAGCGCATTGCCGCGATTGAAAAGCTGAAGGCAAGCTGGGAGGCCTAGCGGGAAACCTTGAGGTATCCCAAGTAGCGCTTCTCCAACTGCCGGAAGATAAACACCGTGGTGAAAGCCGGCGCCATGTAAAGCGCGGCGGCGGTCAGGAAGTCCTCATAGGCCAGATAGTAGCGCGTGTTCATGATGCGGCCCACACCGAGGAAGTCCTGAATGGTGATGACGCTGGCCACTACCGAGCCATGCAGCATAAACACCACCTCGTTGCCATATTGCGGCAGGGCACGGCGCAGGGCCGATGGGATGAGCACAAGGCGGATGACCTTGAAAGGCGACAGGCCAAGCGACTTGGCCGCCTCAAGCTCCCCCTACGGCACCGATTGCACCGCGCCCCGGATGATTTCGGTCGCATAAGCGTCGGAATTCAGTGAAAAGGTGATCAGCGCGCACCACCATACGTCGCGCAATATCGGCCAGACAAAGCTCTGGCGCACCGCCTCGAATTGCGAAAGCCCGTGATAGGTCATGTAAAGCTGCACCAGCAGGGGCGTGATGCGAAAGGCGTAAACATAGGCGTTGATCTGCCTGGAACCGATGCCGTTCCAGCGCGCGCGGATCAGCCCGAAGGGCAGCGCAATGCAAAATCCGATGGCGACGGAAAGCAGGGTGAGCGGAATCGCGCAAGCGCGATGTTCCATTACCAAGCTACGCTTGGCGATAGGACCCAGAGCAACCGCCTTTGCCTTCCAGAGCTTTGCGGTTCCGGGAAGGATCGAAGGCAAATGCCGGAAAGTCCGTTTACGCCAATTATTCTGCTGCTTCGCAGCAGAACCGCGCCGCGCCTCCGGCGCGGGTGCGGCGCGTCTGGCCTCTGTGTGCTTGGCGATATTGTGCCCGCGCCGCGCTGCAAGCATCGCGCTTGTAAAAGGATGGTCTCGGGATCTGTGCCCTTCAAAAGATGCGCCTATATCGGAAGGTTGATGGCGGCGCGGGCGAAACCTCAACGCAAGCGCAATGGCTGACGCGCCGCCGCCGAGCGAAGCGAGGCACGGTCCGGCGCTCTAGCGCCGGAGGCAAGTGTGCAATGGTGGGGCTGAAAATGCGGGAGGATTGAATGGCAAACACAGAGACTATACCCCCTGACCAAAGGGAAGATTTTTTGTAAAGGGGTCAATCCCCTTTATAAAAAATTCATCGGCTAGAGAAAGGCGGGAAGGCTGCTCTTTTGCGCTGCATTCACCAGCCAGTCAAACATAAATTGCTTGAGGCTGGCAAAGCAGACCAGCGTAATTTCGTCCTCCGCCTCCATCCAGAAGGCCACCGCCACCTGGCCCAGACGGGTGCGGCGGAAATCGCCCGGGGTGAAGGCCGTGGGCGAAAGGTCCACCGGCGCGCCTTTGGCCAGCACCTCGCGGGCCTTGTTGCCCTTCAGGGTGAACACCGCGCGGGCATCGGAGACATCCACCGCCAGCATCGGGGCTTTGATCTCGGCGGTGAGGCGCCCGATCACCGCCTGCGGGGTCTGGCCCTCTGGCACCATGATCAGCCATTCATCGGGGGCCATCCAGGCCACGCCGTTGGCGATGGTGCGGGGGGCGGGCACAGGCGTGCCCAGCGCCCTTTTAATGGCGGCACGGGTGGGTTTGGTGGGCTCGGCCTTGAGCGTGACCATCGGCACCCGCCGCTGCATCGCCACCAGCACTTCGCCGCTGCCGTCTATCTCGCTGAAGCTCAAGAGGTCAGACATTCTGGCGCGCTCCTTCCTTGTCATAGAAAACCGGGTCCACCACCCGGGCTTTGTGGACCTTGCCGCCCACGGGGAAGTCCAGCACCTCGCCCATGCGCGCCCTCCCTCCCCGGATCAGCGCCATGGCGATGGGGTGGCCCAAGGTGGGCGAGAAATAGGTGGAGGTCACGTGGCCAATGGCCTTGCCGCCCTCCACCGCATGGGCGCATTCGGGGAGCTTTTCGGTGTCGCTCAGCGTGCGCAGGCCCACGAGCTGTTTGCGGCCCCTGGCGGTGAGGAAGCTGCGCTGCATCCCCCGCTTGCCGATGAAATCCTTCTTTTTCTTCGATACCGCCCAGCCCATGCCGAGGTCGTGCGGGGTAACGGTGCCGTCGGTTTCGTCGCCAACCACCACAAAGCCCTTTTCGGCGCGCATCACGTGCAGGGCCTCGGTGCCGTAAGGGGTGATGCCATGGGCCGCCCCGGCTTGCAGCAGCAGGTTCCACATCAAGAGGCCCTGGGAGGTGGGCACCGCGACCTCGAAAGAGAGTTCCCCCGAGAAGGAAATGCGGAAGATGCGGGCGTCTATGCCGCCGAGCTTGCCCCCGGTAACGCCCATGAAGGGGAGCGCCTCGCGGCTCACATCCACCCCGCCCAGCGCCTCCAGCACATGGCGGGCCCTGGGGCCGACCACGGCGATCTGGGTGAATTGCTCGGTGAGGTTGGCGGTGAACACCTTGAGGTCCCACCACTCGGTTTGCAGCCATTCTTCCATATGGGCGTGGATGCGCTCCGCGCCGCCGGTGGTGGTGTGGCAGAGGAAGGTATCATCGTCCAAGCGCGCCACCACGCCGTCATCCATCACGAAACCGTTTTCGTTGCACATGAGACCATAGCGGCATTTGCCGGGCTTCAGGGTGGACATCATGTTGGTGTAAATCAGGTCAAGGAAGCGCCCCGCATCGGGGCCTTTGACAATGATCTTGCCAAGGGTCGAGGCATCAAACAGGCCGACCGCGCCACGGGTGGCGAGGATCTCGCGGGTGATGGCGCCTTGAGTGCTTTCGCCCGCCTGCGGGTAGGCATATGGGCGGCGCCAGTCGGCCACCGGCTCGAAAATGGCACCGTGGCTTTCGTGCCAGCCGTCAATCGCGGTTTTGCGGGTGGGTTTGAACAGAGGGCCCGCGGCCTCGCCTGCAATCGCGCCCAGCGAAATCGGGGTATAGGGCGGGCGGAAGGTGGTGGTGCCCACCGTGGGGATCTCCGCATCCAGCGCGCCCGCCAGCACCGCCAGCCCGTTGATATTGCTGAGCTTGCCCTGATCGGTGGCCATGCCAAGGGTGGTATAGCGCTTGGTGTGCTCGACAGACTCGAAACCCTCGCGGGCGGCGAGGTCTATATCCGACACTTTCACATCGTTCTGGAAGTCAAGGAAGGATTGGGCCCGCAGCCTGTAAGGGGCCCTGGCGGGCATGTGCCAGATGGGAGCCATGGGGTGTTCGCTTATCCTCCGGACCGCGCGGGGGGCGGCTTCCTCTTTGATGCTACGCCCCACCTCGTCAGCCGCTTGGCGCGCCGCAACCACGGCGCTTTGGATGCAGGCTTCAGTTTGCAGCGCGCCAAAAGCGCTGCCCGCCGGGATCACGAAACCCTCGCCGTTTTGGTTGGTCGGCGGGCGGGCAAGGTCGGGCACGAACATGGCGTTGGCCCCGTCCCAGGCGAGCTTGCCGCCGCAATGGGACCAGAGGTGCACCACGGGGGAAAAGCCGCCGGACATGGCGAGGCCGTCGCAGGGGATGGTTTCCACCGCGCCACCGGTGCCGGATTGCCGGCAGACCTCGACCGATTTCACCCGGGTTTTGCCGTTGACCCGCGCCACGCCTTTGCCCGTCTCGATACGCAGCCCGAGCGCGCGGGCCTGCTCGGCCAATGCGCCGCCGCCCTCGGGGCGGGCATCGATGATGGCGGGGATTTCAAGCCCCGCGGCATGGAGCGTCAGCGCGGTGCGGTAGGCGTCGTCGTTATTGGTGACAACCACCATGCGCGCCCCCGGCGCGACGCCGTAAAGGCGGATATAATCCCGCACCGTCCCCGCCAGCATGACACCGGGAATATCGTTGCCGGCAAAGCTGAGCGGGCGTTCCAGCGCCCCGGTAGCGGTGAGGATGCGCCTGGCGCGGATGCGCCACAGGCGGTGGCGCGGGGTGTTGTTGGCCGGGGCGTGGTCGGTGAGGCGCTCGTAGCCCAGCGCATAGCCATGGTCAAACACCCCTGCCCCCTGACAGCGGGCGCGCAGGGTGACATTGGGGAGCGCCTCGATTTGGGCCAGCAGGTGGGCGATATGAGCGGGGCCGTCGCGGCCGTCCACCGATACATCATCGACCATGAACCGGCCGCCAAAATACGCCGATTGCTCCAGCAGCAGCACCCTCGCCCCGCTGCGCCCCGCCTCCAGCGCCGCCTCCAGCCCCGCCACACCGCCGCCGATAACCAGAATATCCACATAGGCGTAGAAATACTCATAACGGTCGGCGTCACGCACGGTGGGGGCCTGACCCAAGCCAGCGGATTTGCGGATAAAGGGCTCAAACAGGTGCTTCCACGCCCAAGCGGGCTTCATGAAGGTTTTGTAGTAAAAACCGGCGGGGAAGAAGCGGGCGAGGCGGTTGTTCACCGCGCCGACATCAAAGCCAAGGCTGGGCCAGTGGTTTTGCGAGCGCGCGGTGAGGCCGTTGAACACCTCGGTGGTGGTGGCGCGCTGATTGGGCTCGAACCGCGCGCCCTCGCCCATGTTCATCAGGGCGTTTGGCTCCTCCGCGCCGCTGGCCACAATCCCGCGCGGGCGGTGGAATTTGAACGACCGGCCCACCATGCGGTGGTCAGCGGCCATCAGGGCAGAGGCGATTGTGTCGCCCCTGAAGCCCTGCACGGGCACACCGTTGAAGGTGAAGGTCAGCGGCCGGTCACGGTCTATCAGCAGGCCAAGTTCAGGCAGGCGGAAGCTCATGGCGTGGCCTCCCATTCGGGCCGCTTGGCCCGGATCTTGGCGATAAGATCGGCCGGTGGTTCCGACGTCTGGGCGCTATAGGTGCCGAACACCTCCAGCGTAACCGCACAGCGCGCCGCGTGAAACCACTTGCCGCAGCCATAGACATGCCGCCAGCGCTCGAACACGATACCCCTGGGGTTTTTGCGCTCAAACATATAGGCGGTGAAATCCGCATCCGAACTGCCATCGCCGACGCGCTTCAAATGGGCCTCGCCGCCGTTGTGAAACTCGGTTTCCTCCCCTTCAACGCCACAGTAAGGGCATGTTAACAGCAGCATGATACGTCCTCTTTCTCAATAAAACCTGGCATTTTCGGGTGGGCTCCCGCAGATTTCAGCATTTTTTCGCCTATTTTCGCCCAGCCCGCAACGGAATCGGGCCCGGGATACGTATCTATGTTACAAGCGGGCCGGTAATTCATCTTTATGAGTGCGGTCTGATACCAAATAACACCTGTTTCAGGAGCACGGAAAAAATGGAAGATTTGATACGTATAGCGTCCATGTTTTGGAACGAATTCGTGGTCGGCGGGGCCGAAGTCATTCAAAAGGCATTGTTGCTCGTATGGGGGATGGATGTGAGCCTGTTCATGGCTCAGGTTTTGCTTGTCGGCATGATTGCCGCCTTGCCCTTTGGCCTGGTTCTGGATCTTTTGCGCCCCCATGGCGCGCGTCAGAAACCGCGAAGCGCACGCCAGTATTATCGGCCCTGACCCGCGCATCAGTGCGCCACTCCGGCGGCGACGCTTTCATCTATAAAGCGGCCCTCGGCAAAGCGCTCCAGGCCAAAGGGGGCGGCCAGCCCATCCGGCTCCCCCTTGGCCATGGTCGCCGCCAGTGCCCAGCCCGAGCCGGGGATGGATTTGAAGCCCCCTGTGCCCCATCCGCAGTTGATAAAGCAGCCCCCGAGCGGGGTTTTGCCGAGAATCGGCGAGCGGTCGCCGGTCATGTCCACAATCCCGCCCCATTGCCGGAGTTGCTTGAGGCGGCTGATAATCGGGAAGGTCTCGATCAGCGCCCGCACGGTTTCCTCGATATGGTGAAAGCTGCCGCGCTGGGTGTAGTTGTTGAACCCGTCGGCGCCGCCACCGATCACCAGCTCGCCCTTGTCGGACTGGCTGATATAGCCGTGCACGGTGTTGGCCATCACCACCACATCAATGCAGGGCTTGATCGGCTCGCTGACCATCGCCTGCAGGGCCACCGATTCAATCGGCAGCCGAAAGCCCGCCATTTCCGCCAAAACGCTGGAATGCCCCGCCACCACGATGCCCAGCTTTTTGCAGGCCACATCGCCGCGGGTGGTCTGCACACCGGTGACCTGCCCGCCCCGCTGGCTGATCCCCGTCACCTCGGTTTGCTGGATAATATCCACCCCCAGCGCCGAGGCCGCCCGCGCATAGCCCCAGGCCACGGCGTCATGGCGCGCGGTGCCGCCCCGCGCCTGCCAGAGCGCCCCCAGCACCGGATAACGCGGGCCGTTGATCTCCATGATCGGCACTTTGGCCTTCACCTGCTCGGGGGTGAGCATCTCGGTGGCCACGCCCTGAATGGCATTGGCCTGATTGATGCGGTGGTAGCCCCTGAGCTCGTGTTCCGTCTGCGCCAGCATCATCACGCCGCGGGGGGAAAACATGACGTTGTAGTTCAACTCCGCCGACAGCCCTTCATAAAGCCCCCGCGCCTTTTCATAGATCGCGGCGCTTTCATCCTGCAGGTAATTCGAGCGGATAATGGTGGTGTTCCGCCCGGTATTGCCGCCCCCCAGCCAGCCCTTTTCGATCACCGCGACATTGCGAATCCCGTGGTTTTTAGCGAGGTAATAGGCCGTCGCCAGCCCGTGCCCCCCGGCCCCGATAATCACCACCTCGTAGGATTTCTTCAACACGGGCGAGCGCCATGCCCGCTGCCAGCCGCTGTGGTGGCGAAAGGCTTCCCGCGCGATGGCGAAGGCGGAATATTTTCTCATGGGGTGGCTCCAAATCAAAGCTATGGGGATGTAATAGCCAGATCAGGGCCTATATGCAAAGCCCGTAACCGCCGCCACGGGCGCGGTTCGCGACATTTGCGCACTCAAACGGGATCGTGAGAAGTTAGCCGTTGCGAAGCGACCGAGGGCCAGCGTATGTTGCGCGCAACAACGGAACAAGGGTGTGAGTCATGGTCTTCTGGGTTTCTATCGGCGCGGTCACGTTTCTGGCCATTATCTGGATATTGTATCCGCTCCTGAAGCGCGAAAAATCCGCCCCCGCTGCACGGGCCAGCTATGACGTGCAGGTGTTCAAGGACCAGCTCAAGGAGATCGACAGCGACGAAGCCCGCGGTGTCATCAGCGCGGCCGAGGCCACACGCATTCGCACCGAGGTTTCCCGCCGCCTGCTGGCTGCCGCCAAAGATGAAGAGGCCGAAGCCCCCGCCCCCAACGCGCCCAAGGCCGCGACTTACACCGTTGTGGGGGCCATCATCGCCGCCAGCGTGCTGGGCGGGCTCGGGCTTTACCGCAACTGGGGCGCCCCCGGCATGGGGGATTTCCCCTATACTGCCAACCTCGCCCGACAGGCCGAGATGAACCGCCGCCCCTCGCAGGCCGAGGCCGAGGCGGCGATTGCCGCGCGTAACAAAGCGGATTCCGCCGGATTGCCCAATCTTGACAATCTGAGCCAGAACCGCACCAACGAGCTGCTGGCCCAGCTTCAGGAGGTATTGAAAACCCGGCCGGATGACCTGCAGGGCCACCGGCTTCTGGCCCAGAACCTCGCCACGGTCGGGCGCTTTGCCGAGGCCCGCGCCGCGCAGGATGAAGTTTTGCGAATTTTGGGAGATCAGGCCCAGCCGGAAGATTATCTTGATAGCGCGGCATTGATGATCAATGCCGCCGAGGGCTATGTGTCTCCCGAGGCCATAGACGCCCTGCGGATCGTGATGAAAGCCATCCCCGAAAACCCGCGCGCGCGCTTTTACGCCGGCCTTGCCCTGTGGCAGAACGGCGAGCCGCGCAAGGCCTATACCGTATGGAACCGGCTGTTGCAGGAAGGGCCGGAAGATGCGCCGTGGATTCCCTCAATCCGCGCCAATATAGACGCGCTGGCCGCCGATGCCCAAGCCGCCGCCCCGCAAGCGCCGCTGGCAGGCCCGAGCCAGCAGCAAGTGCAGGATGCCGCCAATATGACCGATGCCGAGCGGCAGGACATGATCCGTTCCATGGTGGCGCGGCTCTCCGAGCGTCTGGCCAACGAGGGCGGGTCGGTTGACGAATGGGTGCGCCTGATCGGGGCCAACACGGTGCTGGGCGATGCCGAGGCGGCCGCCAAGGCCGAAGCCGACGCCCGCAAGGCTTTTGCCGACGACCCCGAAGCCCTGGCGCAAATCGAGGCCGCCGCGGCGGCCGCGCGCCGATGATACTGGAAGATATGCCCGCCTTTGCCGCCGCCCTGCCCGCCCGCCGCGCGCTTATGGGGCTGGACCTTGGCACCAAAACCATCGGCGTGGCCGTTTCTGACACCCGCTTGGGCATTGCCACCCCGGTTCTGACCGTCAAGCGCAAAAAGTTTGGCACGGATGCCGAGGTGCTGCTGGCGATGATTGCCGAGCGCAATATCTGCGGCGTGGTCCTGGGCCTGCCCCGTAACATGGATGGGTCCGAGGGCCCGCGCGCCCAGAGCACCCGCGCCTTTGCCCGCAATTTCGAGCGCCTCTGCCCCCTGCCCCTCACCTTCTGGGACGAACGCCTCTCGACGGTGGCCGCCGAGCGCGCCCTGCTGGAAGCCGACACATCCCGCGCGCACCGCGCCAAGGTGATAGACCACGTGGCCGCCGGATATATTTTGCAGGGCACCCTTGACCGGCTGGCGAATTTGCGCAATGGTTAAACCGTGGCAACGCGATGAAGTAGCGTCCCCCTGTGTGGCGCTTTGTGTTATTCACCGCGAAAGCGGGTTCTGTATCGGATGCCACCGCACCGGCGAAGAAATCGCACGGTGGAGCTGTATGAGCAACGAGGCACGCGCTGCTTTATTGGCCGAGTTGCCCGCGCGTGAACCTGCTGTGCGGGGTAAACGGCGCGGCGGACGAAAGGGGCGAATGTGAGTCTTTTTGGTCACACATTGTTAATGATTGCATCTTAGATTTGTAATAATAGCTGAAAAGTTCTATGCTGACGGCACAATTATAGGATTAACATGCGGTTACTGACCTTTATCATCACCGTTTACGCCGTTGGCCTTCTGTTGGCGCGTGATACCCTCGCCGGATATATCTCGCTGCCCGGCGGCATTATTTGGCTCGACGCACTCACCGCAAGTCTGTTCGCCACCGCCTTCAGCCTCGTTTGGAGCAAAGGGCGCGGCCTTGCCATGGGCACCCTTCCGGTGCTGCTGATTGGCGGCAGCGTGTTTGGTGCCACCCAGCTCGGTGTAATTTCCGCCTCCCCCTATGCGGCGGTGGCAACGGCACCGCTGGAAGCCACCCTTAATCGCGCGTGGGATGGCCATTTTCGCACCATCGCCCGTATAGACAGTGGCGATATTGGTGTGCTGATGGACACCGGCGCCTCGCTTATCCTACTGCGCTATGACGACGCTATCCGTGCCGGGGTCGATCCGTCATTGCTGAAATTCAATATCCCACTGACCACCGCAAGCGGGCGCTCTTATGTTGCACCGGTCCAGTTTTCGCAGGTCCGCATTGGCGGGGTTGTAGTGCGGAACGTGGAAGGCGCTGTCGCCCGCCCGGGTGAATTGCACAATTCGTTGCTGGGCATGAGCTTTCTTGAGCAACTATCAGAAACGGTTATCCGCAAAGACGCCATGATTTTACGGCAGTAACGCGGTAGGCCGGGGCGGCGCGTCAACCACTGCATGGCTTTGGCAGGTTGCACCCGCGCCGCGCGCCACCATGGCGCTGTTTGGCCCGCTTTTAAGAGAGATGCCGTGGGGTTCTACCCAGCAAATGCCTTGCGCAACATGTTGAGGGCCATCAGGATAATGAACCCCGCAAACACCCGTTTCAACGGTTTCGGGTTCATCCCGTGGGCCAGCTTCGCCCCCAGCGGCGCGGTGATCAGGGTCATGGACACGATCACGGCAAAGGCGGCGAGATTGACCCGCCCGATGGTAAAGGGCGGCGCGCCCGGGTCGCCCCAGCCGCTGAAGAGAAAACCCAGGGTCGAGGGCAGCGCGATCAGCGCACCAAAGCCCGCCGCCGTGGCCACCGCCTGATGAATCGGTCGGCCGTAGAGGGTCATCATCGGCACCCCGAAGCTGCCGCCGCCGATGCCCATCAGGGTTGAGAGGAACCCGATCACCGGTGCCGCCAGCGCCCGCCTTACCCCGGTGGGCACCGCGTCTCCCAGCCGCCATTGGCTGCGGCCAAAGGCCATATAGAGCCCGATGCTCACCCCCAGCCCGCCGAAAATCAGCATCATGGATTGCGACTTCAGCCCCGAGGCCAGCAGCACCCCAAGCCCCGCACCAATCGCGATCCCCGGGGCCCAGCCGCGCAAAATCGCCCAGTCCACCGCGCCCTTTTTGTGGTGGCTGAGCGTTGATCGCACCGAGGTGACGATGATCGTTGCCAGCGAGGTGGCCACGCAAATCTGCATCAGCCCGTCGCTTTCATAGCCCAAAGAGGCAAAGGCATAATAAAGCGCGGGCACCAGAATAATGCCGCCGCCCACGCCCAGCAGCCCGGCCACCACACCGGCAAAGGCGCCAATGGCCAGCAGCATCCCCCCAAGCCAGATTAAGTCCATGGTCTACCCTTTCACCGCTTCATAAGCCCGCCGCACCAGTTCCGGCCCCGCGCCCTCCAGATGCGCCCCGTCCGACAGCCGCCGCCGCCAGCGCCGCGCCCCGGGGCGGCCCGCGAAGGCCCCGAGCATATGCCGTGTAATCTGGTTGAGCCGCGCCCCTTTGGCAAGCTCTGTTTCGATATAATCGCACATGTGGTCGATCACCTCCGCCTCGGGCCGCGGCGGCGGGCCGCCAAACAGGCGGGCATCGGCGGGGGCCAGAATGGCAAACGGGTCATGATAGGCGGCGCGGCCGATCATCACCCCGTCCACATGCGCAAGATGCGCCTCGGCCTCGGCCAGCGAGGCAATACCGCCATTGATGCAGATTTCCAGCGCCGGGAACGCGGCCTTCATGGCGTAAACCAGCGGGTAATCCAGCGGCGGCACATCGCGGTTTTGCTTCGGCGAAAGCCCCTGTAGCCAAGCCTTGCGGGCATGGATGGTAAAGCTTTGCACCCCCGCGCCCGAGACCTTGGCCAGAAAATCCGGCAGCACGTCGCGCGGCTCCTGCTCGTCCACCCCAATCCGGCATTTCACCGTGATTTCAGCCCCCTGCCCCTGCATCGCCGCCACGCACTCCGCCACGAGCTCCGGCTGTTCCATCAGCACCGCGCCAAAGCTGCCGGATTTCACCCGGTCCGACGGGCAGCCCACGTTCAGGTTCACCTCCGCGTAACCAAATTCCGCCGCAATCCGCGTGGCTTCAGCCAACTCTGCGGGCTCGGAGCCGCCAAGCTGAAGCGCCACCGGCTGCTCGGCGGGGTGATAGGCCAGCAGGCGGGCGCGGTCGCCATGGATCACCGCTTTGGCCGTCACCATCTCGGTATAAAGCAGCGCCTTGCGGCTCAGGAGCCGGTGGAAATACCGGCAATGGCGGTCTGTCCAGTCCATCATCGGAGCAACAGATAGCGTGCGGTTCATGCTCAGGGCCCCTCCGGCGGGCAGGTGGGCCAATTCGCCCCTTTTCGTCATGGACATAATATGCAAACGTGGCAAAAAACAAGGGAGACTTAGCAATGACACTTATCCGCCCCAGCCGCCGCGACATCCTGAAGATGAGCGCCGCCGCCCCCATGCTCGGCTTGTCCGCGCCCGCTCTGGCCAATATCGGCGGCCCTGCCGGTGAGCAGCCCAGCCATTTCCGCTTTACGCTTGGCGATGCCCGCCTGACGGTGGTTTCGGATGGCTATTTCAACACGCCGATCTCCACCGTCGGGATCAATGCCGACCCTGCCGAAGTCCGCGCCTTCATGGAAGACCATTTCCTACTGAAAGACGACGCGGTGATGAACCAGACCAACCATATTATCATAGAGTTGGGCGATGCCAAAGTGCTGGTCGATGTAGGCTCGGGCAAGCGGATTTACGAAGACACCGCGGGCAACCTGCTGGCCAATATGGAGTTGGCAGGCTTTGCGCAGGAGGACATCACCCATGTAGTGCTCAGCCATGCCCACCCCGACCACGTCTGGGGTACGCGGGATGATTTTGACGAGGTGGTGTTCCCCGAAGCTGAATATGTGATGGGCGGGTTTGAATTTGACTGGTGGATGAAGCCCGGGCGGGTAGACGAGGTGTCCGAGTCCATGCAACAACTGGTGATCGGGGCGGTGCACGCGCTGGAACCGGTCCGGCCCCAACTCACCATGGCCGCAGATGGCCACGAGGTGGCACCCGGCATTACCATGATCGACACCCCGGGCCACACGCTCGGGCACATGTCCCTGCATATCGAGAGCGCGGGCGAGCAGCTTCTGGTGCTGGCCGACAGCTCCCGGCGCGCCTACCTGAACTTCGCCCACCCGGAATGGGTTGGCTCTATCGATATGGACGCCGAACAAACCGTGGCAAGCCGCCGCAGGACGCTCGACATGGCCGCCACCGACAAAATGGCGGTGCTCGGCTACCACTTCCCCTTCCCCGGTGTCGGGCATGTGGTGAAGGAAGGTGCGGCCTATCGGTTTATTCCGGCGTTATGGCGGTGGGAGTAGGTGGTGGTGGCGGGCTGAAGCCCGCCCTACATTTCGCCGTAGGGTGCGTGGTCTCCACGCACCTTTAGGGCGTGTCGTTTTTTAGGGCTATGACGGTCCTTAAAAACAATCCTAGCTCAGCGCCATCACCCGCCGCATATCCGCCCCGAAGGCCTCGAACAGGGGCCGCGAGACCTCGTCATGGGCGGCGTTATATTCGGGGTGCCATTGCACCGCCAGCGAGAAGGCCTTGGCCCCTTCGATATAAATCGCTTCCGGCGTATCATCCTCGGCGCGGCCTTCGACCACCACGCGGGGGCCGGGTTGGCAGATGCCCTGGCCGTGCAGGGAGTTGACCACCACTTCCACCGCGCCGAAGATTTCGGCAAACTTGCCGCCATAGAGCAGCGAGACCTTGTGGCGGTGGGCGAATTTTTCCTCCAGCGTGCCGTCAGGCGGCATCCGGTGGTTCATCCGGCCCGGGAGGTCGCGAATTTCGGGGTGCAGGGTGCCGCCAAAGGCGACGTTGAATTCCTGAAAGCCGCGGCAGATGCCAAGGATGGGCTTGCCCACTTCCACGCAATGGCGGATCAGCGGCAGGGTGAGGTTGTCGCGGTCCATGTCGAAATCCCCATGGGCGGGGGTGGCTTTCTGGCCATAGTGGCAGGGGTGGACATTGGGCCGCCCGCCGGTGAACACGAAGCCGTCACACGCCGCCGCCAGTTCCTCTATGCTGCCGATGCTGGGCATGGCGGGCACAATGAGGGGCAGCGCGTCGGCCACATGGGCCACGGCGTCTATGTTCATCACCCCGGAGGTTTGCACGGGGTAATCTCCGTCCAGCAATTTGAAATTGCCGATTATGCCTACAACGGGGCGGCGCATGGTGGTCTGTCTCCTTTGCATTGGAATATGCGCCGCAATTGCCCATAGTTCAAGCTATAGCGCGGCCCCCTGCGCCGATTTGCGCGCCCGCCGCCCGGCGTGGAGCAGCGGTTCGGTATAGCCCGAGGGCTGCCCTGCCCCCTTCAGCGCCAGATCAAGCGCTGTGGTGAAGGCAATGCCGTCACAGGCCGGGGCCATGGGCGTATAGGCCGGGTCACCCGCGTTTTGGCCGTCCACCACCGCCGCCATGCGCGCGAAGGCGGCGCGCAGTTCGGCCTCGTCCACCACCCCGTGGCGCAGCCAGTTGGCAAGATGCTGCGCAGAGATCCGGCAGGTGGCGCGGTCTTCCATCAGGCCGATATTGTGAATATCGGGCACGGTGGAACAGCCGATGCCCTGATCAATCCAGCGCACCACATAGCCCAGAATGCCCTGGGCGT
>JALWPC010000067.1 GCA_026995265.1 Paracoccaceae bacterium | reverse complement strand
GCGCGGTGGTCGTCTCTACATCCTCGCGGATAATCTCGATGGCAAGGCCGAGCGCTTCCGCCTCGGCCTTCACCCGTTTCAGGCTCTTGCTCACCGGTTTTCTACATCCACGTAATCGCGATAGGTGGGGCCGGTGTAAAGCTGCCGTGGCCGCCCTATTTTCTGGGTGGGCTCGGAAATCATCTCTTTCCACTGCGCGATCCAGCCCACTGTGCGGGCCAGCGCGAAAATCGGCGTGAACATCGAGCTGGGGAAGCCCATGGCATCAAGGATAATCCCCGAGTAGAAATCCACATTCGGATAGAGCTTTTTCTCAATAAAATAGGGGTCTTCCAAGGCGATCTTCTCAAGCTCTTTGGCCACTTGCAAGGTCGGATTATTCTCAATCCCCATCAGGCCCAGCACCTCGTCGGCGCTTTCCTTCATCACCTTGGCGCGGGGGTCAAAGTTTTTGTAAACGCGGTGGCCAAAGCCCATCAGGCGGAACGGGTCGGATTTATCCTTGGCGCGGGCGATATATTCCGGAATCCGGTCCACCGTGCCGATTTCGCGCAGCATATTCAGCGCTGCCTCGTTGGCGCCGCCATGGGCCGGCCCCCAGAGGCAAGCCACACCGGCGGCGATACAGGCAAACGGATTGGCCCCCGAAGAGCCCGCCAGCCGCACCGTGCTGGTGGAGGCGTTTTGCTCATGGTCCGCATGAAGGGTGAAGATCCGGTCCATGGCGCGGCTCAAAATCGGGTCCACCGCGTATTTCTCGGCCGGCACCGAAAAGCACATGTGCAGGAAGTTCGACGTGTAGTCGAGCTCGTTTTTCGGGTAAACAAACGGCTGACCGATGGAATATTTATAGGCCCATGCGGTGATGGTGGGGATTTTGGCGATCATCCGCACCGTGGCGATTTCGCGCTGCTCGGGGTCGGTGATGTCGGTGCTGTCGTGGTAAAACGACGAAAGCGCGCCCATCACTCCGCAGACAACCGCCATCGGCGGCGCGTCGCGGCGGAACCCGCGATAGAAATAGGCCATCTGTTCGTGCAGCATGGTGTGGCGGGTGACGCGGGGCACAAACTCGGAAAGCTGCTCGGAGGTGGGCAACTCGCCGTAAAGCAAGAGATAGCAAACCTCGAGAAAGTGAGACTTTTCGGCCAGTTGGTCGATCGGATAGCCTCGGTAAAGCAGCTCGCCCTTGTTGCCGTCAATAAAGGTGATTTTGGATTGGCAGGACGCGGTGGAGGTGAAGCCCGGGTCATAGGTGAACACCCCGCCCTGGGCATAAAGCTTTTGAATGTCGATCACATCGGGGCCGGCCGTGGGGCTCAGCATGGGCAGATTGAGCTCTTTTTCTCCAAATTTCAGGGTCGCGTCGGTCATGTATCCTCTTTTCTTTTGCGCCGCACGGGGCGGCTTGTTATTCATAAGTGGCCCATGAGCGCACGCCGGTGCTGCTCAGGTCGAGACATCCTCCAACCGGGCCAAAACCTCGTCTTTGCCCAGAATGACCATCATGTCAAAAACGCTGGGCGAGACACCGCGCCCTGTCAGCGCGGCCCGAAGCGGCTGGGCGACCTTGCCAAGCTTGAGGCCTTCCCCCCCGGCAAAATCGCGGATTTCCGCTTCGAGATTTTCTGCAGTCCATGTAACATTTCGCAAGCGCGAAGTCAAACGGTTCAGCATACCACGGGATACAGAATCCAGCAGCTGCGCCGCTTTGGCATCTGGCTTAAACGGGCGGCTGCCCAGAAAGAAGTAAGCCATATCAATCAGTTCAGGAATGGTCTTTGCCCGGGCCTTTAAGATGTCCATGTGCTCAAGAAACACGCGCTTTTGATCCTCGGTGAAGGCAGGGCCATTTTGCGCTGCAACATAGGATTCGATTTCCGCGAACAGCGCCGCAGGTTCGGCGGCACGGATATGCTGGCCCGACAGGTTTTCCAGCTTCTTGAAGTCAAACCGCGCCGGAGCCTTGCCGATGGTTTTCAGGGTGAACCACTCAATCGCCTGTTCGGTGGTGAAAAACTCGTCATTGCCATGAGACCAGCCCAGCCGCGCCAGATAGTTGCGCATCGCCGCCGC
>JALWPC010000066.1 GCA_026995265.1 Paracoccaceae bacterium | reverse complement strand
ACCACCGCGGTTGAGGCCGCCAATGCCGCCTATAAGCGCGACGGCCAGCTTTCCGGCATTTCCACCGGCCTTGTCGATATGGATAAAAAGCTGGGCGGGCTGCATAAATCGGACCTGCTCATTCTGGCGGGTCGCCCCTCGATGGGTAAAACCTCGCTGGCCACCAATATCGCCTATAACATCGCCAAGAGCTATAAAAAGGGCACATTGCCCGACGGCTCCGAGGGGGCAATCAGCGGCGGGGTGGTCGGGTTTTTCAGCCTCGAGATGTCGGCGGACCAGCTCGCCGCGCGTATCCTCTCCGAGGCGGCCCGCATTCCGTCCGAGAAAATCCGCCGTGGCGACCTCGACGAGGTGGAGTTCCGCCGCTTTGTCGAAGCCGCCAAAGAGCTGGAAAAATGCCCGCTGTTTATTGACGACACCGCCGCCCTGCCCATCTCCACCCTCGCCGCCCGCGCCCGGCGGCTGAAACGCCGCCATGGGCTGGATGTGCTGGTGGTCGATTACCTCCAGCTCATCCGGCCCGCCACCGCCAAGGACAGCCGCGTCAACGAGGTCTCGGAAATCACCCAGGGGTTGAAGGCCATCGCCAAGGAGCTCAACATTCCGGTGGTTGCCCTCTCCCAGCTTTCCCGCCAGGTGGAGGCCCGCGAAGACAAGCGCCCGATGCTCTCGGACCTGCGCGAATCCGGCTCTATCGAGCAGGATGCCGATGTGGTGATGTTTGTATTCCGCGAGGAGTATTACAAAGAGCGCGAAAAGCCTGGCGAACATGATATTGATAAGATGCTGGCATGGCAGGATGAAATGCAACAGGTCTTGGGCAAGGCCGAAGTGATTGTCGGCAAGCAGCGCCACGGGCCAATTGGCACCATTGACCTCTCATTTGAAGCCGAGTTCACCAAATTCGGCAACCTCGCCAAACCCTATCAGCAGGGCGGGGATTTCCGCTAACCAGCTATCGAGCCCCCAATGCAAGCCACCCTGACCATCGACCTGTCCGCCATCATCGCCAACTGGCGCGCGCTGGATGCCCTCTCGGGCCCGAATGTGGAAACCGCCGCCGTGATCAAGGCCGATGCCTATGGCCTCGGCGCCGCCACCGTTGGCCCGGCACTGGCGGCGGCGGGGGTGAAACGGTTTTTCGTAGCCCAGGCCGAGGAGGCCGTGGCCCTGCGCGCCGCCCTTGGCCCCGCCCCTGAAATCTACAATTTCAGCGGCTATATGCAGGGGGATGACGCGGCGATCACCGAACATGGCATGATCCCGGTGCTCAACTCCGCCGAACAGGTCAAGGCGTTCAGCAAGACCCATGCCGGCCGGCCTTGCGGAGTGCAGCTCGATACCGGCATGAACCGCCTTGGCATGGAAGCGCTGGAGGCGGCCTCGGTGGCGCTTGATATTGCCGCCCTGAAGCCGGACCTGGTGATGAGCCACCTTGCCTGCGCCGATGAACCCGCCCACCCGATGAACGCCGCCCAGCTTGCCGCCTTCAACGCCATGAGCTTTGCCATGACCGCCCCGCGCAAGGCGCTCAGCGCCACCGGCGGCATTCTGTTGGGCGCGCCCTTCCACTTCAGCCTCACCCGCCCGGGCATCGGCCTTTACGGCGGCGCCCCGTTCACAGATGCCCGCCCTGTGGTGGAACTTTCCCTCCCCGTGGTGCAGGTGCGCGACCTGCTCCCCGGCGAGGCGGTGGGCTATGGCGCAACATGGGTTGCCACCCGCCCCAGCCGCATCGCCACGGTGTCGGGCGGCTATGCCGACGGCATCCTCCGTGCCGCCAAGGGCTTCAGCCTCTATGCAGGCACCACGCCCTGCCCCGTGGTCGGGCGTATCTCCATGGACCTGATCACGGTTGACGTCACCGGATTGAAAAGGGTGCCGGACAGCCTCAGCCTGCTCAACGCCACCCAAACCGTGGATGTGCTGGCCGAGGCGGCAGGCACCATTGGTTATGAGATCCTCACCAGCCTAAGCGGGCGATATAAGCGCATCTATAAAGGGGAATGATATGCAAGGCTTGATCGACACCGCCCGCGTGCTGTTCGCGCTGGCTTTTTATGCCACAGCCTATGTG
>JALWPC010000065.1 GCA_026995265.1 Paracoccaceae bacterium | reverse complement strand
GAGATCGAGCTTTGGGAGGTGTCACTGGTGACCTTCCCGATGCTTCAAGAGGCGCGTGTGCAGCCGTCTTCGGATGAAGAGGCGTTGGCGCAAAATCTGGCGGAGACCTTTCGGGCTGCCAGAGACATGTTGGCCTAGGGCCATAACAATCAAGAGGAAAACCAATGGGTAAAACCGAAACCAAGGCGCAAGGCCCGGCTGTGGAAGTGAAGGCTGCACTGCAAGGGTTCTTGACTGAATTCAATGAGTTCCAAGGCGAACTTAAATCCAAACTCAAAGAACAGGAAAATCGTTTGAACATGCTTGACCGTAAATCTATCGCCACCTCCCGCCCCGCGCTCTCAACCGCGGCGGACCTTGACATGCCCCACAAGAAGGCCTTTGCGGCCTATCTGCGCTCGGGCGATGAAGACGCACTGCGCGGGTTGCCGATGGAAGAAAAGGCGCTCTCGACCGCGGTTTCGGCCGATGGTGGCTTTCTGGTGGACCCGCAGACCTCGGAAACGATTTCTTCGGTGCTGCGCGGGGCGGCGTCTATCCGCGCGATTGCCAATGTGGTTCAGGTGGAAAGCACGGCCTATGATGTGCTGATCGACCACACCGATATTGGCGCGGGCTGGGCCAACGAGGCCACGGCGACGGCAGAGACCGGCACGCCGCTGATCGACCGTATTTCCATTCCGCTGCACGAGCTTTCGGCCCTGCCCAAGGCGAGCCAGCGCCTGCTGGATGACAGCGCTTTTGACGTGGAAAGCTGGCTGGCGGGGCGCATTGCCGACAAGTTCAGCCGCGCGGAAAGCCTTTCGTTCATCTCGGGCGATGGCATTGACAAGCCCACCGGCTTTTTGACCCATACAGCGGTGGCTGATGCGAGCTGGACATGGGGCAACCTTGGCTATGTGGCCACCGGCACGGCGGGGGATTTCAACGCCACAAATCAGGCCGATGCGATTGTGGACCTCGTTTATGCGCTCAGCGCGCAATACCGCGCCAATGCAACCTTTGTGATGAACTCCAAAACCGCAGGCGCGGTGCGCAAGATGAAAGACATCGACGGGCGCTTCCTGTGGTCGGACGGCCTCGCTGCCGGTGAGCCGGCGCGCCTGATGGGCTATCCGGTGCTGATTGCCGAGGATATGCCCGACATCGCGCTTGACTCGATGGCGATGGCCTTTGGCGATTTCAGCGCGGGCTACACCGTGGCCGAGCGCCCCGACCTGCGCATTCTGCGTGACCCGTTCAGCGCCAAACCGCATGTGCTGTTTTATGCCACCAAGCGGGTTGGCGGCGATGTGAGCGATTTTGCGGCCATTAAGCTGCTGAAATTCGGGGTGTCTTAAGGCGCAAGTCTGGACCCTTGATAGGCTGCCCCTTTCGGGGCGGCCGGCCCCCTCGTGCTTTCCGGTTTGCTGTTCCTCCCTCCGTATGGGCGGCACGGGGGGGTTAAGATTTTGGCGGCGGTGAGCGGTGCGTGGGGACCACGCACCCTACGCCTTGTTGAATGGACCTAGATGCACGGCACAATTCTGAAAGACCCGAACTCCGAGCTGGGCTTTGCCATTGATTGGCGCACCAGCGGGCTTTTGAAACATGAACAGGTGGTGGATGACCTGGGGTGGACGGTGCAACCCGTCGATGAGGACCCGAACTGCCTGAGAATACTTGAACAAACTATCAGGGCGTGCTGCTCGCATGTGGTGATCACCGGCGGGGTGGAGGGGCAGGTTTATCTGCTGACCTCTACCGTGGGCACCGATAGCAGGCGGGTGCTGAAACAGGCGGTGATCCTGCGGATTACGGCAGCAAGGAAAGGTGGAGACTTGCATGAAAATGATTGAAACAACAACGCTGGGCAGCGCGGATTTTCCGATCGCCGAGTTGAAGGACCAATTGCGGTTGGGCACCGGGTTTGTGGATAGCGGGGCGCAGGATGGCCTGCTGGAAACCTGTTTGCGTGCCGCAATGGGGGCGATTGAAGCGCGGACCAACAAGATTTTGATCCGCCGCCGCTTTCAGTGGAATTTGAACGTGTGGCGGCTGGACGGGGCGGCGCAGGCGTTTCCGGTTTCGCCGGTGTCTTT
>JALWPC010000064.1 GCA_026995265.1 Paracoccaceae bacterium | reverse complement strand
ACACGGCCCAGCGCAAAGGTGGCGATATTGACCCCGAGCTCCCCCAAAGTGGTGCCCAGCGCCCCGATATAGCCGGGGATGTCGGCATTGGTGGTATAGAGCATATAGGGCTGTGGCTCCGCCTCCAGACCAATGCCCTTGATCTGGATAAAGCGCGGCTTGCCGTCGGAGTAGATGGTGCCCGCCACCGAACGGGTCTGGCTTTCGGTGGTGACCACAAGGCGCATATAGGTGCCAAAAGCCCCCTGCTCGTCCTTGCGGGTTTCGCTGATTTTTATGCCGCGCTCGCGGGCCACGATGGGGGCCGAGACCATGTTCACGCCGCCCTCGCCCACCAAGGGGATCATCAGGCTGGCGATCAGGCTGGCCGTCAGCGGCTTGAGGTTCAGCTCGCCCACCTTGCCCACAAACTCGATCTCGATCTCCTTGATCGGATTTTCCGTCACCTGCCCAGCAAAGCCGCCAAGCATTTCGGCAAGGCCGATCCACGGCTTCAGCACGGGGGCTTCTTCGGCGGTCACACTGGGCGCGTTAATGGCGTTGGAAATCGCCCCACGCATCAGGTAATCCGACATTTGTTCGGCCACCTGAAGCGCCACGTTTTCCTGTGCCTCGGAGGTTGCCGCGCCCAAGTGCGGGGTGCACACCACGTTATCCAGCCCAAACAGCACGTTGGATTTCGCGGGCTCTTCGGCATAGACATCAAACGCCGCGCCTTTAAGCTGGCCCGATTTCAGCGCCTCTGCCACCGCGTCCTCATCCACAAGCCCCCCGCGGGCGCAGTTGATCAGGTAAGCGCCTTTCTTGATCTTGGCGATCTTTTCAGCGCTGAGCAGATTGGCGGTTTTCTCGGTTTTCGGCAGGTGCAGGGTGATGAAATCCGCCTTGGCCAAGAGGTCGTCGAGGTTCTCCATCTTGGTCACGCCAATCGCCTTGGCCCGCTCCTCGGAAAGGAACGGATCATAGGCGATGACCTTCATCTTCAGGCCAATGGCGCGGCTGGCCACCACCGAGCCGATATTGCCCGCGCCGATCAGCCCCAGCGTTTTGCCGGTGATCTCGGTGCCCATAAAGCGGGATTTCTCCCACTTGCCGGCCTGGGTGCTGGCATCCGCCGCCGGAATTTGCCGCGCCACCGCAAACATCATGGCAATGGCGTGCTCGGCGGTGGTGATAGAGTTGCCAAAGGGCGTATTCATCACCACAATCCCCTTGGCGGAGGCGGCCGCAAGGTCCACATTGTCCACCCCGATACCGGCGCGCCCGATCACCTTAAGATTGTCAGCCTTGGCGATCAGCTCCGCCGTGGCCTTGGTGGCCGAGCGGATGGCGAGGCCGTCATACGCCCCGATGATTTCGGCGAGTTTGGCGGGGTCTTTGCCGAGGTCGGGCATGAAGTCCACCTCCACGCCATTATCTTTGAAGATTTGCACGGCGGCGGGGCTGAGCTTGTCAGAAATCAGAACTTTGGGCATCTATGCCTCCTTCAATTGGGTTTTGGCGGTGGCAAAAGCCCAGTCCAGCCAAGGGGTTAGGGCTTCAACGTCGGCAGTATCCACCGTTGCGCCACACCAGATGCGCAGCCCCGCAGGGGCGTCGCGATAGCCGCCGATGTCATAGGCCGCGCCTGCCTCATCCAGCAGCTTGACCATGGTTTTCACGAAGGCGTTTTGCGCATCGTTATCCATGGCCGCAATCGCGGGGTCAGCGATCTTCAGGCAAACGGAGGTGTTGGAGCGCGCCGCCGGATCGGCCACGAGGTTCTCGGCCCAGTCGCTTTTATCAACCCAAGCTTGCAGCGACGCAAAGTTGGCATCCGCCCGTGCGCGGGTGGCTTTCAGGCCGCCAAGGCCTTCCATCCAGGCCAGCGCGTCTTCAGCATCGGCCACGGCCAGCATCGAGGGGGTGTTGATGGTCGCGCCCTTGAAAATGCCCTCAATGAGCTTGCCACCTTTAGTGAGGCGGAAGATTTTCGGCAGGGGGCGCGGCGGGGTGTAGCTTTCCAGCCGCTCCACAGCGCGGGGGGACAGGATAATCACCCCGTGCGCACCCTCGCCGCCCATGGCTTTCTGCCAGCTAAAGG
>JALWPC010000063.1 GCA_026995265.1 Paracoccaceae bacterium | reverse complement strand
CGCCAAGACTGACCCCATCGCCCCTCCCCTCGCTTGCGGGGGGAGGACGGGAGGGGGGCGGTAGAGGTGGCGCGCGGGGTCATCTATCGCACACTCTCTATAGGCCCCTCGGCCCGACCGTTGATAAACTGGTCCACATAAGCATCGCCCGAAGCATCAATATCCGCAACCGGCCCGTGCCAGCGCACCTTGCCCGCGTGCAGCATAGCGACATGGTCGGCAATGGCACGCACGCTGCTCATGTCGTGGGTAATGGTGATGGCGGTGGCCCCGAGGTCCACCACAATTTCGCGGATAAGCTCGTTGATAACGCCCGCCATGATCGGGTCCAGCCCCGTGGTGGGCTCGTCAAAGAATATCACCGAGGGTTCGGAAGCAATGGCCCGCGCCAAGCCCACCCGTTTTTGCATCCCGCCGGAAAGCTCGGCAGGAAACTGTAAGGCCACCTCGGGCTTCAGCCCCACGCGCCGGAGTTTTTCAATGGCCAGCTCTTGGGCGTCCTTCTTGCTCAGCTTGCCCTTCCCCTGGCGCAGGCGGAAGGCAACATTGTGCCAGACGGGGAGGCTGTCAAACAGCGCCGCCCCCTGAAACAACATGCCGAAATGGCTAAGGAAATCCTCACGGTTTTTGAGCCGCGCACCGTCGATCAGGATATCGCCCGCATCAGGCGCAATGATGCCCAGAATGCACTTCAGCAGCACCGATTTCCCCGTGCCCGAGCCGCCGATGACCACCAGCGAGCTGCCCTTATCCACCGCCAGATCCACTCCGCGCAGCACCTGGTGGCTGCCAAAGGCCTTTTCGACCCCCTTCAGGGCTATTTTGGGTTCAGGGCTCATGCGGGGAATAACAATTCAGTCAGGAGGTAGTTGCTGGCGAGGATCAGCACCGAGGCGGCGACCACCGCATTGGTGGTGGCCTGCCCCACGCCCTGTGCGCCCCGGCCGGAGTGAAAGCCGCTATAGGTGCCCATCAGCGCAACGATGAAGCCGAACACAGCCGCCTTGATCAGGCCGGAGGTGACGTCGCCTGCCTCCATGAAATCAACGGTGTTGTTGATATAGGCGGCGGCGTTGAAGTTGAGCCGCAGGGTGCCGACCAGAAAGCCGCCAAGAATGCCGATGATATTGCCGATCAGCACCAGAAGCGGCATGGCGATGGTGGCGGCCAGAAGGCGCGGCACCACGAGGTATTTCACCGGATTGGTGGAAAGGGTGGTGAGCGCGTCGATCTGCTCGGTGACCTTCATGGTGCCGATCTCGGCGGCAATGCTCGCCCCCACGCGCCCCGCCACCATCAGCCCCGCCAGCACGGGGCCAAGCTCGCGCACCATGCCGATGGCCACAATCGAGGGCACCACGCTTTCGGCGTTGAACCGCGCCCCCCCCGCATAGATTTGCAGCGCCAGCGCCCCGCCGGTGAACAGCGTGGTCAGTCCCACCACCGGCAGCGAGAAATAGCCGATGCGCAAAAGCTGCACCGCGAGTTCGCGCGGATAAAACGGCGCGCGCAGCATGTGGGAAAGCGCTAATCCGGCAAAAATCACCAGCCTGCCGATGCTGGCGAAAAGCGCCAGTGTCGAGCGGCCAATGGAGGCCAGCGCCTCGGTGATATAGTTCAATGCCAGCATAGGGCCTCATATAAGTGTTCGCCCAGAGGTAAGCAATCCGGCTTGGTTTGGCAAGCGTTCGGAGGCGGCGCGTCAACCTTTGTGCCTGTGGCGAGGTCATGTTCGCGCCGCCCTCAAGCTTTCGCGCGTGTTGCAAGCGCCCAAAGGGGCTTTGCCCCTCTGCGCAAGCGCATTCACCCCAGAGTATTTTTGAAAAATAGAAGGTTATGCGGCTTCTATTTTTTGGAAATACTCCGGGGGAGCGAAGCGGGGGCAGCGCCCCCTTTCGGCGTTTACCACAAGCGCGGAGGTTACAATGCGGCGCGGGTGCGGGCCCGCCAAGCAATGAAGTGGTCGACGCGCCGCTTGTCGAGGCGTGATTCCGGTGCTTTAGCACCGGAAAATCTGGCGGCAAAAGCTTAGCCGACGATCCATTTAACGCCGCTGGCCACATATACCAGCACCGCGATGAACA
>JALWPC010000062.1 GCA_026995265.1 Paracoccaceae bacterium | reverse complement strand
AAAAGCACAAAGAGGACAGATATGCTTCTAGACACCCCCCTCTGGCGCCAAACCCCGCCGGCCGCCTTTCCCGTTTGTCTCGGTTTTCTTTCACTGGCGGTCGCGTGGCAGCACGCGGTGGATGTTTTACCCTGGGTGTCCGAAGATATGAGCAATCTGCTATTAGCCGCGGCGACCGGATATTTCCTGTGGTTCTTCGGGTTCTACATTGCCAAAGTTGCTGCCCGCCCGTCGGTATTGTTCGAAGATATGCGAAGCCCCCCTGCCCGCGCCGGCATTGCTGCAATGGCCATGGCGATGATGATGCTGGCACTCGCATTGCTTCCCTTTAGCGTGTATGTGCCGCAGGTCTGGTGGACAGGAGTCGTTCTGCAAATTCTGGCTTCGGCAATTGTGCTGCATGCCATCTGGAAAGACCCGCCCGACAAGCGCCATTTTTCAACTTTTCAATACCTCACATTTGTCGGACCGGTTATTGGCCCATTTACGGGCGTGCCGCTTGGCTATATCCGGGAGAGCTATTGGCTGATCATGGCCGCACTCGTGGCCTATGTGATTGTGACCATCGGCATATTCCTAAACCTGAAGCGGGACCCGATCCCCAAAGCCCTGCGCCCCTCCGTAACCATCTTTCTGGCCCCTGTCTGCTTGTTTGCCCTTGGGTTCGATGCCCTCGGCTACCACCAGCTCTTTGTCTACTTTTTCTGGGTTTGCAATGCGGTGGCGGTGGTGCTGCTGTTTCTGGTGCCGTGGATGGTGCGTGGCGGCTATACGCCCGTTTGGGGAGCCTTCACCTTTCCGGTGGCCGCCTATCTCAACGTGCAGGTGGTTGGCATGGCCAATGGCTACGGGGCCTACGCAACGGTCGGAACCTATGTGGCAATGGCCATCGCCACACCGGTGATTTTTTATATGGTCTATCGCACGGTCATGGAGTGGGTAACCGGCGAGCTTGCCAGGAAATCGCACGCTGCAACGGCATAGCTCCCTCGTAAAGGCGGGTCTAGTTCGCAAGCCGTTGCAGCACCACGCTCACCGGAACCAGCTCCACTTGCCCCGCTCTGGCCGAGTTAAACCAGCGCAACATCGCGTTTATGGTTGTGGGCCGCGTTTTGGCAAAGATAATTGCGCGGTCATTGGTGCCCGCCACAAATGCGGCCTGGTTGAGCGCCTGAATGATCAGTTCTTCATCCTGAAAATCATCAGTGATCTGCAAGGCGCTGCCAAAAGGCACTCCGGCCTGCTCGGCCTGCGCCCGCGCCACCAGCTCGCCATTCTTGGAAAAGGTGATGAGCCCCAGCCCCGTCTGGCCCGTTGCTTCGATTATCGTTTGCATAGATTCCCGATTTAGCATCAGGCTCGGAGCATCCGAATCCATCAGCGCCACCGCCACCGGCACATTCCGCATAAAACGGGCCACATTTTCCGCCACTCCATCGGTGCGGCTCGTGCCGTCAGGAATAAGTGCGACCACCTCGAACCCGGCCTTTCGGATAGACTGCGCCGTAATGCGGGACTCCACCCCCGCAGGCACGGCAAAACTGACCGGCACGCCTGAATCCAGTATCGGCTGCAACGAGCCCTCCAGCGTGTCTTCCAGCACAATAGCCAGCAACGGTTTGGACATGTCGCCGGTAAAGGCGGTGGCAAACACCTCTATTGCGGGGCCGGAGGGGGTGTCAGCCAGCTCGGAAGGGGCAGCCACGGGGGCGCTGGCGGCCACATCTGCGGGCGCGGTTGGCGCGGCGGACTCGGCCCCCGGCACCGCGGTTTCGGGCGCGCCATTACCGATGTCGGGCACGCTGGCAGGCGAGGTTGCAATCTCGGGTTCGCTCACGGCTTCAGTGCTGGCAATCTGGGTACTGGCGGCGGGTGCGGGGCTGGAATCACCGGCACCGCCGACCGTAATCGTGTTGCCTGCCCCCGCATCGGGCTGCATCATTTCCGGCGCTGTCATTTCAGGCGCGGCAGGTTGCCCCCCGACCGAGGGTGCCTGCGTAGCAGCGCTGGCGGTTTCCATAACCACGGGCGCCGCTCCATCGGGGGCGGGCCCGGCATCAGCCATGGGCGTGGTGGTAATTTGGATTGGAAACAAAAAACTCAATACCAGAAACAACGCTGTGCTGACAATCAGCCCGTAGAGTGCCCCTACGAGAAAACCGCCGCCTCGGGTGCTGGACGTCGACATGGATATTCCTTTTGCAATCGGGAGTTCCCCTTCTCCCTTGATAATGTTAACACTCTAGCTTTAAGTTGGGGCCGCTGGAAGCCCCCAAGATGCAAATTTTTCGAGAAAGGCCGCCAATGCTGCTGCTGATAGATAATTATGACAGTTTCACCTATAATCTGGTGCATTACTTTGGCGAGCTTGGCGAAGATGTGAAGGTGGTCCGCAATGACGCGCTCAGCGTGGCCGAGGCCATGGCGCTGGCGCCTTCAGCGATTCTCCTCTCCCCCGGCCCCTGTGACCCGGATCAGGCAGGCATTTGCCTTGGGCTGATCGAGGCAGCCGCGGCGGCGCGCACCCCGCTTATGGGTGTCTGTCTTGGCCACCAGAGCATCGGGCAGGCGTTCGGCGGCAAGGTGGTGCGGGCCGATAAAATCATGCACGGCAAGATCGACGAGATCACCCACACGGGCAAAGGCGTATTTGCCACCCTGCCCTCTCCCTTCAAGGCCACCCGCTACCACTCGCTGACCATCGCACCGGAAAGCGTGCCCGCGTGCCTCGAGGTCACCGCCACCGTGGCGGATGGCACCATCATGGGCCTTCAGCACCGCGATTTGCCCATCCACGGGGTGCAGTTCCACCCCGAGAGCATAGCCACCGAGCATGGCCACGCCATGCTGAAAAACTTTCTGCAAACCACCAAGGAGCCAGCATGAGCGACGCCCTGAAACCCATCATTGCCAAAGCCATAGACGGCCCCCTCACCCGCGCCGACGCCCAGGCGGCGTTTGACATTATAATGGACGGCAGCGCCACCCCCTCGCAAATCGCCGGTTTCCTGATGATCCTGCGCACCCGTTCCGAGGCCCCTGTAGAGATCACCGCCGCGGCGAGCGCCATGCGCGCCCGTTGCAAAAAGGTCTCGGCCCCCGCTGGCGCGATGGATATTGTCGGCACCGGTGGCACCGGCAAAGCCACGCTGAACATCTCCACCGCCACCGCCTTCACTGTTGCGGGTGCGGGTGTGCCTGTGGCCAAGCACGGCAACAAAAACATCTCCTCGCTTTCGGGAGCGGCAGACGCCTTGGGCCAGATGGGCGTGAATGTGATGGTCGATCCAGAGGTCGTCGAGCGCGGCCTCGCCGAAGCCAATATCGGCTTCATGATGGCCCCCATGCACCACCCCGCCATGCGCCACGTTATGCCCGCACGGCTGGAGCTTGGCACCCGCACGATTTTCAACATCCTCGGCCCGCTGACCAACCCCGCAGGGGTCAAGCGCCAGCTCACGGGGGTGTTTACCCCGAACCTTCTGGTCCACATGGCCGAAACCCTGCAAGACCTTGGCTCGGAGCGCGCATGGCTGGTGCATGGCTCGGATGGCACCGACGAGATCACCATCTGCGGCCCCACCACGGTGGCCAAGCTGGAAAACGGGGTGATTTTGCAAGGCGAAATCCACCCCGAGGATGCGGGGCTTCCGGTGTATAAATTCGCCGACATCACGGGCGGCACGCCGGAATATAACGGCAAGGCCCTGCGGGCGGTGCTCGGCGGCGAAAAGGGCGCTTACCGCGATGCGGTGCTGCTGAACGCCGCTGCCGCCCTGGTGATCGCCGAGAAGGTCGACAACCTGACCGCTGGCGTTGAAATAGCCGCAGAGAGCATAGATAGCGGCAAGGCCATGCGCGCGGTAGAAACGCTGGCCCGGGTGACATCGGGCGGGCATTGACCGCAAGCTGCCCCAAGGTTAACCTTCAGCCACGGGCTTGAGAGGGGGCAGTATGGGGCTTTTTATCCGGTTGTTTTTCCGCATGGGCGGCTGGTCAGTGGCAATTATGGGGCTGATCGGCGCGGGCGTGCTGGCCTATGGCCTGTTCACCGCCGCACAGGGTCGCGCGCTCGCCGCCGCTGAAATCGGCGCCGAGGCCACGGTGGTGCGCAAGCATTTCAAAGCGCGCTCGCCGGGCACCAACACGCAAGCAACTTACCAACTTGTTGTGACCTATAGCACCGACAAGGGCATGTATTCCGAAACCGTGCGGGTGCCGCCTGCACTCTATAACACCACCGAAAAGGGGGATACGATTCAGGTGTATTATGACCCGACTGCGCCGGAGCGCTTTGAGATGACACGCGGGCAGACGCTGCAAGCGGGGCAATCGGCGCGCCTCTACGGGGTTTTGCTGCTGCTGGCCACGGCGGCGCTCGGCTTTTACTTTGGTCGCCGCGCCAACAGGGCAAAGGCGCTGTTGCGCCACGGGGCGCGGGTGGAGGGCACGGTTTTAGAGATCGAACAGCACCGGAAAAGCGCCAGCCTGCGCTTTGGCTTCACCGCCGCTGACGGGCAGCGGATTGAGCGCACCAGCTTCATGGCCAAGTCGGAAAAATTTGCGGGAATGGCCCCTATGCAAAATATTCCCGTGCTCTACGATAAGGCCCAACCCGAATTTGCCTTTTGGGCGGCCGACCTGCGCTAGCCTCAACAACGCCTCCCACCCGGGGCCTGCACGCTGGCAAGCCAGCGCTTGCCCCCCGTTGGGCCTGGCCTCGGCTGCGCCATCGGCAGGGGGCCGTTTGGCCCCCTCTGCGCAAGCGCATTCACCCCCAAAAGGGTGCAGTGCTATGGGGCAGGCACAGGCTTGCATAACGCGCCGCCGAGGCGAAGCCGAGGCCATGGCCCGTCAGGGCCACCCGTTTTTGCTTGCAAAAACGTGCCTTTACCGAGTGGGGCTTTAGCCCCGCAGAGGGAAAGGCAAGCTGGCTATGTGGTTGCAGCCCGCTATTGGTAAATGGGAATTGCACAGGCGGGCGATTTAGGGCTAAAAGCGGGCATGGATATTTTGGACAAGATCAAAGCCTACAAGCTGGAGGAAATTGCCACGCAGAAGGCGGAGGTGCCTTTGGCCGAGATCGAGGCGCAGGCGCGCGCGGCCAGCCCCGTGCGGGGGTTTGCCGAGGCCCTGCGAGCGGCCAGCCACACGGGCTATGGGCTGATTGCCGAGGTCAAGAAGGCCAGCCCGTCAAAAGGGCTGATCCGGGCGGATTTCAACCCTGCTGACATTGCGCGCGCATATGAGGCAGGCGGGGCGACCTGCCTTTCGGTGCTCACCGATACGCCGTCTTTTCAGGGGGCGCCGGAATTTCTGGTGGAGGCGCGCGGGGCCACCGCCCTGCCCGCTTTGCGCAAGGATTTCATCTATGACCCTTATCAGGTGGCGCAGGCGCGGGCTTGGGGGGCGGATTGCATTCTGCTGATCATGGCGAGCCTGTCGGACGCGCAGGCGGCGGAACTGGAGGATGCGGCCATCGGCTGGGGCATGGATGTGCTGGTGGAATCCCATAATGCCGCCGAGCTGGAGCGGGGGCTGCGGCTGAAGTCCCCCCTGATGGGGGTGAATAACCGCAATCTGAAGACCTTCGAAACCACGCTGGAGACCACCAGGACGCTGGCCGGAATGATCCCTGAGGACCGGCTGATCATCTCGGAATCCGGCCTGTTTACCCCCGCCGACCTCGCCGATATGGCCGCCCACGGGGCGCGCTGTTTCCTGATTGGCGAGAGCCTGATGCGGCAAGATGATGTAGAAACCGCCACGCGCGCCCTTTTGCAACTGGAGAATTGAATGTCTGACCTGACCCATTTTGACGACAAAGGCGCGGCGCATATGGTGGATGTGTCGGAAAAGGCCGTGACCAGCCGTGTGGCGGTGGCCAAGGGGTTTATCTCGATGCAGCCCGCCACGCTGGCAATGGTGGCCGGCGGCACCGCCAAAAAGGGCGACGTGCTGGGGGTGGCACGGCTGGCGGGGATTATGGCGGCCAAGAAAACCCATGACCTGATCCCGCTCTGCCACCCGCTGGCGCTCTCCAAGGTGGCGGTGGAACTTGAAGTGGCCGAGGGGGGCGTGGCCATTGAGGCCACGGTGAAGAACACCGGCCAAACGGGGGTGGAGATGGAGGCGCTCACCGCCGTGAGCCTCGCGGCCCTCACCGTTTATGACATGGTGAAGGCGGTGGATAAAAGCATGGTGATTTCGGATGTGCGGCTGGTGCTGAAAGACGGCGGCAAATCAGGCCTGTTTGAGGCGGAATGATGGGCAAGGGGCGGTCTTTAGAGCTATACTTTATCGACGGCAAGCCCGACGGGATGCTGACCGCCGAGGTGTTTAACTGGACGGGCCATGTGCTGAAATTCCCGCGCACACGGATTGCGGAGGCCCTGCGGCGGGAAGAGGCGGAATATACGGGGGTGTATATTTTGCTGGGGGATGCCGAGGGGCAACCGCTGGCCTATATCGGCGAGGCGGAGGAGCTGAGAGCGCGGCTTCGCAGCCATATCGGCAAGAAGGATTGGTGGGAAACGGCGGTGTTGATTACGTCAGCCGCCAATAACCTGCATAAAGCCCATGTGAAATATCTGGAATCGCGGCTGGTGGAGCTGGCGCTGGAGGCGCGGCAAATGCCGCTGGAAAACGGCAATGTGCCAACGCGCAGCAGCCTTTCCGAGGCCGCCGTGGCCAATATGGAGGAATTCCTCGACATATTGCTGATGGTACTGCCCGCGATTCAGGTAGATATGTTTGTGAACAAGGTGCAGGCCCCCAAAGTGGTGGAAAAAGACCTATCCGCGCCCGTGGTTCCGGTTTTCGAGTTAACAATCAAGAAAGAGGGCCTTTTGGCTACGGCTGAATTGCGTGATGGTGAGATGGTTGTTTTGGCGGGATCGCAAGCGCGAAAGAACTGGGTAGGCCAAGGAAATTCTGATCACTCTTACAGTAAACTCCGCTCCTTGTTGCAGGAAACAGGGGTTTTGGATACAACAACTTCCCCAGCAGTTATCACAAAAAATTACGCATTTTCCAAACCCAGCGCGGCGGCGGCGGTTATTACTGGGCGCGCCTCAAATGGCCGCGTGGAATGGAAACTCAAAGGCACCAGCAAAACCTATGCCGACTGGGAAGCCGAGCAGATAGAGAAAGACGACTGACATGGCCCTGACCCCTGTTTCCGAAGCGCTGGCCCGCGTGTTGGCCCTCTGCCCGACCATGGCGAGCGAGCGGGTGCCCTTGGCGGAGGCGGCGGGGCGGGTGTTGGCCGAGCCGGTGGCGGCGACCCGCAATCAGCCGCCGTTTCGGGCGTCGGCGATGGATGGATACGCCATTCGGGCGGCGGACTTGCAGCCCCATGCGCGGCTCACGCTCATAGGGGAGTCGCCGGCGGGGGGGCTGTTTGAGGGCGTGGTTGGCGCGGGCGAGGCGGTGCGGATATTTACCGGCGGTGCGGTGCCCGAGGGGGCCGACCGCGTGGTCATTCAGGAAAATGTCAGCCGCGAGGGGGACACTGTGATCCTGAACGATGCGCCCGGCGACGGGCTGAACCTGCGGCCTGTGGGGGCGGATTTCAAGGTGGGGGACACGCTGAGCGCGCCGCGCAGGCTGGCGGCGGCGGATATTGCCCTGCTGGCGGCGATGAACATCCCCGAGGTGCCGGTGAGCAAAAAGCCGGTGGTGGCGGTGATCCCGACAGGCGACGAGCTGGTGATGCCCGGCGAGAACCCCGGGCCGACGCAGATTATCACCTCCAACAATTTCGCCCTGAAAGCGCAACTGGAGGCGCAGGGGGCCGAGGTGCGGCTGCTGCCGATTGCGCGGGATAACCGCCCGGCCCTGCGGGCGGCGTTTGAACTGGCCAAAGGGGCCGATATGGTGGTGACGCTGGGCGGGGCCTCGGTGGGGGATTATGACCTGATCGGGCCGATGGCAGATGAACTGGGGATCGCGCTGGATTTCTATAAGATTGCCATGCGGCCGGGCAAGCCTTTGATTGCAGGGCATATTTCCGGTGTGCCGATGTTCGGGTTGCCGGGGAATCCGGTGTCTTCCATGGTCTGCGCCCATGTGTTTCTGCGCCCTGCGGTGGATAAAATGCTGGGGCTCGATGCGGGGGCGCTGCCTGAGCTGGTGTTTGAACTGGCCGAGGATGTGCCGGAAAACGGGCCGCGGGCGCATTATATGCGAGCCCGGGTTGAAGGCGGGGTTTGCACGCCCGCAAAGCGCCAGGATAGCGCGCTGATCTCGGTGATGGCGCAATCCAATGCCCTGCTGATACGCGAACCCTTTGCCAAGCCGGCCAAGGCGGGGGATAAGGTGCGCTGCATTCTGTATTAACCGCCTGATTTTCGGGGCTGAAGCCCCGAACCCACGCGGCGCGTCAACGATGGTGCTTGTGGCAAGACCGCGCCCGCGCCGCGCTGCAACCTGTGCGCC
>JALWPC010000061.1 GCA_026995265.1 Paracoccaceae bacterium | reverse complement strand
GAGATGCTGTTGTCCGGCGTGGCGCGTCCTGCGTGCAACCCCGGACAACAGAAACGGGCGGCTGGTGATGGCCTCCAGGCGGGCTTTCGGGTTCGCGAGCCGCACGAACAGCGACCACCAGTTGTAGATAAGCGCGACGGCCAGCGCATTGAAGCGACAACGCTTGAGATCCTGGGTGGTAAAGCCGCCCCACGCCCACTGGTTCTTCAACTCGTCGAAGGTGTTCTCACTGTCGGCACGGTCACGATAGAGTTGTGCCAGTGTCCGGATCTCGTGGGGGAGATCCGTGACGAGCACGAAATACTCGTAGCGGTGCGCCGGGACGTCGTTTTCGACGAAACCGAGGGCGAGCTGGTGCGCCTCCTCGCTTAAGACCACCTCCCCCTTGAGGCGCCTTCGCAAGACGACGACGCGCCGCGGCTTCTGCCAGCCGCTCAACGCGAGCTCGCCTTCGCGCCCTTCGAACCCTTCCCCGGCATTCACCCACCCCTGGCGCCAGAAGACCTTCTCGACGAAGCGCTTGACGTTTTTGGTCGCACGCAGCTTCAAAAGATAGGGAATATGGCGCTCTTCCAGCCCAGTCATCACCGCGTCGTTGCCAAAACCCGCATCCCCGCGCACGCAATACGGACGCTCGTGCGCCGGCAGCCGATCGATGAGCTTCAGCAATCCCGGCAAGCTCGTATTCGAGTGGCCTTGGTTACCAGGTTCGACATCGACCCCGAGCACGAGCCGCAGGCCGGCCATCTGATAGGTGTGGTAGGTGTGCGAGGGACGCCCGGGTTTCTTCGGATTGTAGCCGAGCAGCGCGCCTTCCTGGTGACCGTAAAGCGGCTTCACCGTCACATCGACATCGAGGATCCACGGGGCCGATAACAACGGCTCAACGCACGCATCGAGGTGGGTCTGCAACCAGGACATGCCCGGCACTTCATCAATCGCCTTGAGAAAGCGACGTACCGTGTCTTCGGCGACCACGCGATCCATGCCCAGGAGCTCCGGCATCACGCCATCGAAGCGGATCGCATTCATGTGCGCGTAGCGGCGGTGACCGGCGAGGATCGAGAGAAACCAGGTGCCGAGGATATCTTCACGCCTTGAAGCATGGGGGCCGGAATAACTCAACGGACACGCCCTCTGCCAGCGTTCATAGAGGCCGGTCAGGTGCAGAAACTCCAGGAAAAAGGCCATCTGACCAAAGGGGGTGGCCGCAGACTCACCGTCCCAGTGCACTTGCAGGCGACCGTTCGGGGCCTCGACCCCGACCGCCTGGGTGATCGCCGCCATCGCCGCTTGGGCCCGTCTTTTCGCCTCACCCATCGGGTGAACGCCTCCTCAGCAGATTGTGTCGTCAGGACAACAGATTACATAGAAACGGCAGCGTGAATCTACGCTTCTAGGATAAAATGACAATCGAGGACAAAAGGCGACACGGCCCCTAAAGTTTTTCCATGAACACCGCCATCAGCACCTGCAGCAGCATCAGCAGCGCCTCGATCAGGGCGCGGCTCTCGGCGCCGACCTTGCCGTCGGTGCACAGCTGCCCGAAGCGATCCTTGAGCGCCGTGAACTCCTCGCGCAGGGACTGCTTATTGACGCTCGGCACGAGGGGCGGCCCGGGGGCTTACTCGCCGGCCTCGACGGCCAGCAGCCCCGAGAGCACCGCCAGGCGCTCCCCCGGTGGCATCCTGGCATAGCGCCGAGCCCAGCTCTCGGCTCTGCGCTTGATCGTCTGGCGGTGGGTGTGGTTGCGCCCCGCGTAGCGCGCCCAATGCACCCGATCGGGGGTGAAGTTGAACCAGAGCTTCTCGGTGCGTACCCCGGCGTGGTTCATCACCTGCAGTTCAAGGCTCCTCCAGCCGGCAAGCTCCTGATCGTACAGGCGGGACGGCCACCCCGAGAGACTGACCGCGCAGGGCAGGCGCTGCAGCAGCTGCAGCAGCTCGATATGGTCACGCTCCTCGTACTCGAACCGGTAGCGCCGAGCCGAGCTGCGCGTCGCGTGCAGATATGGCGGATCGCAGTAAACCAGTTCCCGCCCCTGATAGGCAAAGTCCGCCAGGAACCGGTGCGCGTGAGCGCGCACCCGC
>JALWPC010000060.1 GCA_026995265.1 Paracoccaceae bacterium | reverse complement strand
ATTGCGCTCAACATCATCAAGAAAAATACCGACAAAGGCTCGAACCGCGTAAAATTCAAACGCGCAGGCTGGAACGACAATTTCCTAAGGTCCCTAATGAGAAGCTTTTGAAATGCGATTGCCCTGTGACGCTATGATGCATGAGCTATTCTATAGCCTGACGACTCAATTTTGAACCCGGTTCTGATGTGCACCTGGCCCCCGCGTCGATTTCCCTGTTCTGAGTCAGGACGGTTCCGCACATTCGCCCCAGGAAACACCTGCCACAAACGCCAAATTCGCAGCGCGGCGCGGGTGCAATCTCGCCAAGTAAACCAGGCCTTGACGCGCCGCCCCGCCGAGCCGAAGGCGAGGCGCGGTTCCGGTGCTTTAAGCACCGGAAAGCAGCTGGTTCAGGCGGTCCTGCCTGTAAGTATCGCGCTGAAAGCACCAGCGTTTCGACTCTATGATTTGTGCCTAAATATAGGGCCGAAACGTTTTACGTATAGCAACGGGTCAATCGATACATACCCTGTAGACATGTCTTATTTGACATGTCTACAGGGGGGGATGTGTCAGCACGCCCGGCGTATCGGCAGGCGCAAACGCCCAAACAGGCCAAGTCACCCCGACCCCTTCGGCTGTTTCAAGACGGGCTGGTCGAAACCGGGATCAAATAAAAGTCGTTAAGCTATAGAAGCGTGCTTGGTTACAGTTTACTCGCCAGCCGCGTGCCCTGATTGATCGCCCGCTTGGCGTCCAGTTCGGCGGCCACATCGGCCCCGCCGATAATGTGGCAGGCCACCCCCGCCGCCGCCAAATCATCGGCCAGGCTGCGTTCGGGCACCTGACCTGCACACAGCACGATGGTATCGGCCTCGATCAGGCGCGGATTTTCCCGCGCCTCCCCTTCCGAGACCATCAGCCCCTCGGGGGTGATCTCCTCATAATTTACCCCGCCGATCATCTGCACGCCCTTCATCTTCAGCGCTGCGCGGTGAATCCAGCCGGTGGTTTTGCCCAGTCCTTTGCCGAGCTTCGTTGCCTTCCTTTGCAAGAGCGTCACCGCGCGCACAGGTGGTTCGGGCTGCGGGCCGTTGCCTGCCAGCCCCCCGCGCGAAATGGACGGATCCCCCACGCCCCATTCGGTCTTCCATGCCTCGAGGTCCAGCGTCGGGCTTTCGCCGGTCACCAGATATTCGCAAATATCAAAACCGATGCCCCCCGCGCCGATCACCGCCACCCGCGCGCCCACCTCGGCCCCGCGCAGCACTTGCGTATAGCTCAGCACATGGGGCAGGTTCTGGCCCTTAATCCCGGGGTCGCGGGGCTTGGCACCGGTGGCAATCACCACCTCGTCAAAGCCCGCAAGCGCCGCCGCCTGCACCTTATGGCCGAGCTTCACCGCCACGCCCGCCTCCGCCAGCATCGCGCCATACCAGGCCACAAGGCCCTTGAATTCCTCTTTCCCCGGCACCTGTTTGGCAAGGTTGAGCTGGCCGCCGATCTCATCGGCCGCCTCGAACAGGGCCACGTCATGGCCCCGCCCCGCCGCCGCAATCGCCGCGCTCAGCCCCGCCGGGCCGGCGCCGACAATGGCCACCTTTTTGGCCTTGGCCACCGGCTCCAGCACCAGTTCAGTTTCATTGCAGGCGCGCGGGTTTACCAGACAGGTGGACATTTTCAGGCTGAAGGTGTGGTCGAGGCAGGCCTGGTTGCAGGCGATACACGGCGCGATCAGCGCCCCCTTCCCCGCCGCCGCCTTGGCGACAAAATCGGGGTCCGCCAGAAAGGGCCGCGCCATGGAAACCATATCCGCCGCGCCGCCAGCCAGCACCTCTTCGGCCACCTCCGGCGTGTTGATCCGGTTGCTGGTGATCACCGGCACCGTGACCTCGCCCATCAGCTTTTTCGTCACCCACGCAAAGGCGGCGCGGGGCACCGATGTGGCGATGGTCGGGATGCGGGCCTCGTGCCAGCCGATGCCGGTGTTGATGATGCTCGCCCCTGCCGCCTCGATGGCTTTGGCGAGCTGCACCACCTCCGCCCAGGTGGAGCCATCGGGCACAAGGTCGATCATGGAGAGGCGATAGATGACGATAAAATCGGTCCCCACCGCTTCCCGCACGCGGCGCACCACCTCGACGGGCAGCCGCATCCGGTTTTCGTAAGACCCGCCCCAGCGGTCCTCGCGCTTGTTGGTATGGGTAGTAAGGAATTGGTTGAGGAAGTAGCCCTCCGAGCCCATCACCTCCACCCCGTCATACCCCGCCTGTTGGGCGCGGGTGGCGGCGGTGACCATATCGGTGATCTGCTTTTCAATCCCCGCTTCGTCCAGCGCCGTGGGCGTAAACATGGAAATCGGCGATTTGATCGCCGAGGGGGCCACGCATTCGGGGTTAAACGCATAACGCCCCGCGTGCAGGATCTGCATGGCGATCTTGCCGCCCTCCTCATGCACCCGCGCCGTCACCTGCGCGTGGTTGGCAATGTCTTCCTCTGTAAACAGCCCCGCCGCCCCGGGCATCACCGCGCCCTCCTTATTGGGTGCCATACCACCGGTGACGATCAACCCCACGCCACCCTTTGCGCGCGCCCCGTAAAAGGCCGCGACCCGCGCCCAATCACCCGCTTCCTCCAGCCCGGTGTGCATGGAGCCCATCAACACGCGGTTCCTAAGGGTGGTAAAGCCAAGGTCAAGCGGGCTGAGCAGGTGGGGGTAGGGGGTCATGGCAGGCCTCTCGTTGCTGGGGTGCGCCAGTGTCGCGCAAAGCGGCGCGCTTGTCACCAAAATCGTTGCGGCAGGGGGTTTACATTTGTTTGGTAAGTGTTTACACACTTATTTGCAAACATTCACAGGAGACCCCCCATGACCAAACTCGGCTGGACCCTCGCGCTGGTTTTCGCCCTGACCACCGCCGCGCTGGGCTACTTTTTTATCCTTAAGGGCAATGCTTTTCTGGGCAAGGACGGGCGCACCGCGATCGTGCTTACCGAAGAGGAAAAGGCCCATGTGCTGGGCGAAATGCGGATGCTGCTGGAAGGGGTGCAGAGCATCACCGGCGATATTGCCCAGAACAATATGGACGGCGTGGCCGAGGCGGCCTCGGGGCTGGGCATGGCGGTGGCCAATGCTGATTCGCCCGCGCTGCTGGCCAAGCTGCCCATCGAGGTCAAAACCCTCGGCCTTGCCACCCACGCGGCGTTTGACGACCTCGCCGCCGCCGCCAAAACCGCCGATGACCCCAATGCGGTGCTGCAACAACTCTCCGACATCATGCTGAACTGCGTCGCCTGCCATCAGGGCTACCGCATCGCGATCAAAAACGTGGATGAATAGAGGCTGGCCCCATCGCGCATATCAACACGCCCCCGCCCCTCCGGCGCCTCGGCTTCGCCTCGGTGGCGGCGCGTCAACCATTGTGCTCGTGGCGAGGTTATGTCCGCGCCGCCCTCGACCTTTCGCGCGTGTTGCAAGCGCCCAAAGGGGCTTTGCCCCTCTGCGCAAGCGCATTCACCCCAGAGTATTTCTGAAAAATAGAAGGTTATGCGGCTTCTATTTTTCAGAAATACTCTGGGGTGAATTGAGCGTAGCGAAAGAGGGGCAGCGCCCCTAACCGCATTCGCCAAAAGCACAATAGCTGAGGGCGGCGCGGGCAGACCGCTGCAACATGCACACAGGGTGGCGCGCCGCCACCGGAGCGCGGATGGGGGCCAAAACCAACAGGCAGGCAACATGTCACGCCATCCTCATCAGGCCTTGCGCACAAGCCCACGCCAAAGCACCAACCACACAAACAGCCCCGCCCCCAGCGGCACCATACCCACAAAGGGCACCACTGAGAGGTTGGCAACGGCCGCCCCGCCGGTTAATACGGCCACCGAGCTGGCCAGCCCGATCAGAAATACCACAACGAGCCAGAAGAACGGCATGCGGGCGGGGTGATCCGCGGGCGGCCGAGGGCTGGGCAGGCGTGGCGGTTGCTGCCAGATCAACAGCGCCAGCACTGGGTAAAGGGCAAGCGTGATAGCCAGAGCCGGGGCGGGCGGAATGGCCTCTGTGCGCAGCAAAAGGAAGCCGCCCACATAAATCACAACCAGCCCCAGCACCGCGCCCCATTGGCCAGCGCGCCCAAGGGCGGGGCGGGCGGCATCGGTGTCGCGTATCAGCCGATAGCCAAGGATCAGCCCGAGCAGCATCGGCACCCAGCTTATGAGGTAAAGGCGCACATCGGGCATATTATGGCCCGAAATCACCCCCCAGAGCAGCGCCAGCCCGATGCGGCGGGCCAGGGCCCAGCGGGTGGGGCCGAAGATCCAGTCCGGCGCGGGGAAGGTGGCGGCGAAGGCGGGAAACAGGCGCGTGAGCACCGCGAGCGGCAGCAGAAACGAGGTGACAGCGTGGTAAAACAGCACGAGCCCCAAGGTCTCGTGAAGGCCAAACCACGGGCCAATGCCGCCCATGGCAAAGCCGTCGGCATCCATATACCCCGCCCACACCACCTTGGTGATCCAGGTTTCGTAAAGGCCGAACACGAGTCCGAACAGATAAAGCGCAGGCCATGAGGTGCGGCCGGTTTTTGCCGCGATATGGCAAAGCAGCAACAGGTGCAGCGCATATAGCGGCAGGCCGAGAATATAGACATCGGGGCGGGTCAGCCAGCCCGCGCCTGTGCCGGCAAAAACCTCGGGCAGGGAAAAGGCCAGCAGCGCCAGCCAGAGCCAATACCCTGCCCGCACCATCTAGTTGGCCGCCTGCATGGCCGCCACAAAGGCCTCGATGATCGCCTTGATGCGCTTCTGATCGGGGTCGGCGGCGTTATACCCCGTGGCCGAGAGCGCCGCGAGCCGCCCGTTCACCTCGGTAAAGGCGCGCCAGAAACGCGGGGATTCGCCGGTGTGGGTGGTCGGCGTGGTATCCTGCACAAAGGCATAAACCGCGTTATCCGTGCGGGTGATCGAGAGCACGTGCAGGGTTTCGGGGTTGCGGCTTTTGCTTAAGGTCAACTGGCCAAACGGGGTGCGCAGGAAGGCTTCCAACTGGGCCAGCGCCGCCGCCATGCCGTTTTCCGCCCCGGGCAGGCCCTTGCTGGAAATGCTGGCGGTGAGCACCGCCGAGATCGGCACCCGCGCGATGCTCGGCCCCTCGCCCGGGTTGGCGGCGCAATCCGACAGAAAAACAAACGCACCGACGCGGGCTTCGTCCACCAGGCGCTCGTCAATGCAAAAACCTTGCGGCCCCGCCACTGTAATATCGACCCCGCCCGCCTTCACCACCCGCGAACGCAATATCCCCTCGGTGGGGGAAAAGGCGCAGGCGGCCAGGAACGGAATAAGGGCCAGCAGAAAGCGGGGGTTTGTCAATATCGGCATAAAATCGCTCCAATGAAGTTTGCCAGAGCCTAGCGGGGCTTTGCCCCAAGCTCAAGCGTTGCGATTGCAGGCCGTGGCGACTAACCTGCACTTCAACCAATGGAGATTGTAATGCTGCCCGGAAAAACCGCCAGATTTGAGGATTACATGGCCTGCGCGGGGCCATATTGCCAATTGTGGCGCACAGGGGCGGGGGTTCTTGTCATCGCCGCGAGCTATATTGGCGGCGGTTTGCTAATCGGTTATGTCGCGGTCAAAATTGCGGAAAGCATCCAGCTTGGGGCCGGATATGCAATGGTATTCGAGCTTGCCACAGGATCCTCCAAACGGGCAGTGCTGATTGCACTTTTTAGCGCGGTTATGATGCTGCCCGGCCTGTGGCTGGCGCTCAAATTCCTGCATCACCGCAGCCTGCGCCATGTGATTGCGCCCACCGGGCGGGTGCATTGGCGAAATTATATGCGCGCGGTGCTGTTTGTCGTTGTGTTCGCCTTGGTCACCAGCCTTCCGGTTTTGCTGAATGCCGGGATCACCCAGCAGCTCTCTCTTGGCGAATGGCTGCCATGGCTTGCCCCCGCTCTGCTGCTTTTGTTTTTGCAAACCGCCACCGAAGAGCTGGTGTTTCGCGGCTATCTTATGCAGCAACTCGCCGCGCGTTTTCATAGCCGCTGGGTGTGGTGGGTGCTGCCCGCCCTGCTCTTTGGCGCGCTTCACTATAACCCCTCAATATACGGCGAAAACGCCTGGCTGGTCGTTGCCTCCGCGGTGCTTACAGGGCTGATATTGGGCGATATCACCGCCCGCATCGGCGATCTCTCTATCGCGCTTGGCCTGCACTTTGCCAACAATCTGGTGGTGGCCTTGCTGCTTGGCGTGCCCGGGCAACTTTCCTCGCTCAGCCTTTACCTGCAAAAACTGGATGTTCGGGACACCGACGCCATGCGCTATGAAATCCTGCTGTCCGGCGGCTTTATGCTCGCGGCTTATGCGGTCTACCTTTTCGTGATGCGGGCGCGGCGGTAGGCGTTGCAATCGGGCGCCGGGGGTTTTATCTAGGTTGGGCACACAGAAGGGGATTCCGCCGATATGAACTGGATTTCAAATTACGTCCGGCCCAAAATCAACTCGATTTTCTCGCGCCGCGAGGTGCCGGACAATCTTTGGTCCAAATGCCCCGAATGCGGCACCATGCTGTTCCACCGCGAGCTGAAGGCGGCGCAAAATACCTGCCCGAGCTGTGATCACCACATGCATATCGCCCCCCGTGCCCGCTTCGAGGCACTGTTTGACGGCGGAATTTTCAACGAAATCGAGGTGGAAGAACCGCAGATAGACCCGCTCGGGTTCAAAGACCAGAAGCGCTATCCTGACCGCCTGAAAGAGGCCAGGAAGAAGACCAGCGAGGCCGATGCCATGCTGGTCGCCGAGGGCGAGATCGGCCGCACCAAAATTGTCGCCTGCGCGCAGGATTTTTCCTTTATGGGGGGCTCTATGGGCATGTATGTCGGCAACGCCATTATCGCCGCCGCCGAGGCCGCGATTGCCCGCAAATGCCCCTTGGTGCTGTTTTCAGCCGCAGGTGGCGCGCGGATGCAGGAGGGGATTTTGAGCCTGATGCAGATGCCCCGCACCACGGTTGCCGTGCAGATGCTCAAGGAAGCGGGCCTGCCCTATATCGTGGTGCTCACCCACCCGACCACCGGCGGGGTGACGGCCTCTTATGCCATGCTGGGCGACATTCATATCGCCGAGCCCAACGCCCTGATCGCCTTTGCCGGCAGCCGCGTGATCGAGCAAACCATCCGCGAAAAGCTCCCCGAGGGTTTCCAGCGGGCCGAATACCTGCTCGACCACGGGATGATCGACCGCGTGACCCACCGCACCAATATAAAGGGCGAGCTGGTGTCGATACTCCGGATGCTGATGCGCGACACGCCGCCGGTCATGGGCGACCTGCCCAAGCCGGAAGCCGAAACCGAAACCGTCGCAGAAGAGGCGTGACCAGCGACCACCTCCTTGAAAAGATGGGCCAGCTTCACCCCAAGGTGATGGACCTGTCGCTTGGCCGCACCCGGCGCCTGTTGGCCGCCCTCGACCATCCAGAGCGCAAACTGCCGCCGGTGATCCATATCGCGGGCACCAATGGCAAAGGCTCCACGCAGGCCATGATCCGCGCGGGGCTGGAGGCGGCGGGCCTGCGCGTGCACGCCTATACCTCGCCCCACTTGGCGCGGTTTCATGAGCGCATTCGACTGGCCGGAGAGCTGATTTCCGAGGCGGATCTGGTGGCCGTGCTCACCGAGGTGATGGACGTAAACGCAGGCGAACCGATCACCTATTTCGAGATCACCACCTGCGCGGCCCTGCTGATGATGGCGCGGGTCGAGGCGGATTATACCCTGCTGGAAGTGGGCCTTGGCGGGCGGGTGGACACCACCAATGTGGTCGATGCCCCGCGCCTCACCATCATCACCCCCATCTCGCTGGACCACCAAAGCTATCTTGGCGACACGCTGGCCGAAATCGCGGCGGAGAAGGCGGGGATACTCAAGCGCGGGGTGCCGTGCATCGTTGCCCCGCAGCCCGACGAGGTGCGGGAGGTGATCGAGGCCAGGGCGGCGGCGGTGGGCGTGCGGCTGCTGGTCGCGGGGCAGGATTTCCACACTTACGAGGAGCGCGGCGGCATGGTTTATCAGGACGAAATGGGCCTGCTGGACCTGCCCTTGCCCGCCCTGATCGGCGCGCATCAGGTGAACAATGCAGGCGCGGCGATTTGTGCCCTACGGGTGCTGGGGGTGGATACGGCGGAGGCGGCGGTGCTGAAGGCCGAATGGCCGGCAAGGATGCAGAAGCTCAAGCATGGCCCGCTGCTGGAAGCCGCCCCGCAGGCCGAGCTTTGGCTGGATGGCGGGCATAATCCGGCGGCGGGGGCGGCGCTGGCCGAGGCACTTACGCGCTTGCCCGAGCGCCCGCTTTACATGGTGTGCGGGATGCTCAACACCAAGGATGTGGGCGGCTATCTGGCCCCTTTGACCGCCAGCGCGGTGCGGCTCACGGGCGTGTCCATTCCCGGGGAAACCGCGACCCTGAGCGCGGGCGAGATTTGCGCAGCGGCGCGG
>JALWPC010000059.1 GCA_026995265.1 Paracoccaceae bacterium | reverse complement strand
AAAGGGCATTATGACCCTGATCGACCTTGAGCGGGCGGCGGCGATTTACCGGAAAATCGGGCCGTCCATCGAGATTTCCGGCGGCTCGGCGGCCAATACCATTGCCGGGCTGGCGCAACTTGGGGTGCGCACCGCCTATGTGGGCAAGGTCAAGGATGACCAGCTCGGGGCGATTTTCGCCCATGATCTGCGCGCACAGGGGGCCACCTATGAAGTGCCGCTTGCCCCGGCCGACCACCCCGCCGAAACCGGCCGCTGCATGGTGATGGTCAGCCCCGATGCCGAGCGCTCTATGAACACCTATCTGGGGGTTTCGGAATTCCTGACACCCGATGATATTGACGAGGCGATGATGGCCGAGGCCGAGTGGATTTACCTTGAGGGCTACCGCTTTGATGGGCCGGAAAGCCACGCCGCCTTTGCCAAGGCGATTGCCGCCTGCAAGGGCGCGGGCGGGCGCGTGGCGCTCACCCTGTCGGACCCGTTCTGCGTGGAGCGCCACCGCGACGCCTTCCGCGCCATGATCCGCGACCATGTGGACCTTTTGTTTTGCAACGAGCATGAACTGCGGGCGATGTATCAGGATGACGACCTGAGCGTGGCCCTGCGGCTGGCGGCGGACGAGGTGGATACCGTGGCCTGCACGGTGGGGGCCAGGGGCGCCTATATCTGGCGGGACGGGGGGGAGACCCATGCGCCCACCGACCCTGTGCAGGTGGTGGATGTCACCGGCGCAGGGGACCTGTTCGCAGCGGGGTTCTTTTATGGCGAGCTGAACGGTTATGATACGCTGACCACCGGCCGGATGGGCTGTGTGGCGGCGGGGGAGATCATCTCCCATATCGGCGCGCGGCCAGAGGCGGACCTGAAGGCGCTATTTGCCAAACACGAGCTGATTTAGGGGGCTGATATGGCGTATGAATACGATAGCGAAAACATTTTTGCCAAAATCCTGCGCGGGGACATCCCCAATGATACGGTGGCGGAGACAGAGCTTAGCCTCGCGTTTCGGGACATTAACCCCGCCGCGCCGGAGCATATTCTGGCCATCCCCAAGGGGGCTTACGTGAATTATGACCATTTCGCCGCCGAGGCCTCGGATGCGGAAATCGTGGATTTCAACCGGATGGTGGCCAGGATCACCCGCGCGGTGGGCGTGGCACAGGCGGCGGGGGGCGAGGGCTATCGGCTAATCACCAATGCCGGCCCGCACGGGGTGCAGGACGTGCCGCATTTTCACCTGCATATTCTCGGTGGGCGTCGGCTGGGGCGGATGATTTCGAGCTAGCCGGGAGGCAAGCGCAACAGGTGCAGCGCGGCGCGGGTGCAATCTTTGCCCTGCACGCAATACCTAACGCGCCGCCACCGTGCCCGCCGGGCGCAAGCGGAGCTTCGGGCACGCCAATGGGAGCAGCTTTCGCCGCCCTGCCGGTTTTTCGGGTGAGGCGCCCCGCCTCTGGCCGCCGGCTGGAGCATTGCCGGGATTCGGGGCGGGATGTGCCGGTAATATGCACCTGGTCTTACTCTCGCCTGCTGGTTGAAGCACCAACCCCGAGCCAAGGGGCGGATTTTTACACCTCTTGAGTAAGCGAAAGCTTCTCTCGCACGGCAAGCCCTTTTTTTGGCGGACCGCTATGCGCGTTGGATTTTATATGCCCGACACATCCCGCTCCTGGATCTTTCGACCCATTTGGGCATGGGAAAAGTTTTAGCAAAACTTTATGAATACGCGGTGAACGGGGCGGTCTGTGGAATGGAGAATTGCGCAACACCCTGGAATATTACAACCAATGGGCGATTTAGACCTTACTAAACTGGTTTAGTAAGGTCAATCAACCGAGAAAAACATATATAAAACAATTGGTTGCAAAGTTTCGCAACAAATTTTTGTTGCAAAATCCAGCTAAAATCGTGCTCATGTTGCCGTTATAGAGGCGCAGACCAAAGCTGCCGAGGTGGCTCAGAAAACAAGGGATTGAGATGCCGTAATATTGCCCGTAGCCCCGCAGGCTGTCAGCGGGGATATGGTGGAGCCGGTTCAGCGCCCCGAGGGAATTGTCGGCGCGGCGGCGCTGTCGGCGGCCGGCGCTCGAGCACGTAATCCGATTC
>JALWPC010000058.1 GCA_026995265.1 Paracoccaceae bacterium | reverse complement strand
GTGACCATCATCGGCTATACCGATTTCCCTTCGCGCATGGCCACGCAGGCCTCTACCCTTTATGGCAACAATATCGGCCATATGATGGCAGACCTGACGCCGGAGAAAGACGGGGTGGTCAACCACAATATGGAGGATGACGTGATCCGCTCGGCCACCGTGGCATATGAGGGCAAAATCACCTTCCCGCCGCCCCCTTTGAAGGTGCAGGCGATTGCCGCCAAGCCCAAACCGGCCGTGGTGGAAAAAACCCCGGAAGAGCTGAAGGCGATCGAGATTCAGCAGATGCGCGAAGCGGGGGCGCGACAAACCAAGATGCTGATCGCAGGGGGCATTGCCATGGCCCTGATCGGGTTGTTCGCGCCCGCGAGCTTCATGCAGCATTTCATCGTGTTTGTGCTGGCGGTGTTTATCGGCTTCCAGGTGATCTGGAATGTGAGCCACGCGCTGCACACACCGCTGATGGCGGTCACCAATGCCATTTCCGGCATTATCATCATCGGGGCGCTGTTGCAGGTGTCCGCCGGTGGCTGGCTGGTCGGGCTTTTGGCCGGTATTTCGATTCTGATCGCCACGGTGAATATCGTCGGCGGGTTTATGGTCACACGGCGGATGCTCGCCATGTTCCAGAAAAGCTAAGGGAGGGCTGAGCTATGAGTTACGGTCTCGTTCAGGCGTCCTATGTCGCCGCATCCATTCTGTTCATCCTCGCTTTGGGTGGCCTGTCCAACCAGGAAAAAGCCAAGCGCGCCATTTGGTATGGCATTATCGGCATGGCGATTGCCGTGGCCGCTACGGTGCTTGGCCCGCAGGTGCACTCCTACTGGCTGCTGATCATCACCGTGGCCATTGGCGCGGTGGGCGGCGCCATGCTGGCCAAGCGGGTCGAGATGACAGAAATGCCGCAACTGGTGGCGATGCTGCACAGCTTTGTGGGCTTGGCAGCGGTGTTTATCGGTATCAATTCCGAGATCAGCCCGTCGCCGGAAATGGCACAATATATGGCGCTGGTGGCGGAGAACCCAAACAGTGGCGTGGTGGTGGATGCCCAACTCGGGGCGCTGATTGCCATTCACCAGGTCGAGATTTTCCTCGGGGTGTTTATCGGCGCGGTCACCTTCACCGGCTCGATTGTGGCCTTTCTGAAGCTTTCCGGCAAGATCAACGGCAAGGCGCTGATCCTGCCCGTGCGCCACACATGGAACCTGATCGGGCTGGGCGCAAGCTTCGTGCTCCTGATCCTGTTCATGAACGGCGCGGGCATGTGGGCGCTTGTCCCCATGCTCCTGATCGCCTTCGCCATTGGCGCGCACCTTGTGGCGGCGATTGGCGGGGCGGATATGCCGGTGGTGGTGTCGATGCTCAACAGCTATTCCGGCTGGGCAGCGGCGGCCACGGGCTTTATGCTGGGCAATGACCTGCTGATCGTCACCGGCGCGCTGGTGGGCTCCTCGGGGGCCATTCTGAGCTACATCATGTGCGAGGCGATGAACCGGCAATTCCTTTCGGTGATCCTCGGCGGTTTTGGCGGCCCCGCCGGCCCGGCGATGGAAATCGAGGGCGAGCAGGTGGCGATTGACGCCGACGGCGTGGCGGCGGCCCTGGAAGAGGCCGACAGCATCATCATCGTGCCGGGCTATGGCATGGCGGTGGCACAGGCCCAGCAAAGCGTCAGCGAGCTGACCAAGCGCCTGCGGGCGCAGGGCAAAGAGGTCCGCTTTGGCATCCACCCCGTGGCTGGCCGCTTGCCCGGGCACATGAACGTGCTGCTGGCCGAAGCCAAGGTGCCCTATGACTACGTGCTGGAAATGGACGAGATCAATGATGATTTCCCCGAAACCGACGTGGTGATCGTGATCGGCTCCAACGACATCGTAAACCCCGCCGCACAGGAAGACCCGAACAGCCCCATCGCCGGTATGCCGGTGCTTGAGGTGTGGAAAGCCAAGCAGGTGTTTGTGAGCAAACGCGGGCAGGGCACGGGCTATTCCGGCATAGAAAACCCGCTGTTCTTCAAGGAAAACACGCGGATGTTTTATGGGGATGCCAAGGCGAGTGTTGACGCGCTGTTGCAGCGGATAAGTTAAAGGAAAGGCCCGCAGAGATGCGGGCCTTTTT
>JALWPC010000057.1 GCA_026995265.1 Paracoccaceae bacterium | reverse complement strand
GCCGACACCCCGGGGGCAGACACCACCTCCACCCGCTTTGCTGCATCCGAAACGCCCAGCGCCTCCGGCCCACGGTCGAGCAGCTCATAAACCAGCGCCCCCATGGCATAAATCCCCGCATCCCCCGAGCAGATCAACGCCACATTGCGCCCCTTGCCCGCCTGCTCCAGCGCATAGCGGCAGCGGTCCTCCTCGCCGCCCAGCGGAAAATCCGTGCGCTTTTTCCCCGCCGCCAGCGGTCCCAAGAGGTCAATATAAAGCCCGTAGCCCACCAGCTCCTCGGCCCCCGCAATCAGCGTTGAAGCCTCCGGGGTGCGCCAGCTATGCTGCCCCGGCCCGATGCCGACAATCGAGAGCTTCCCCCTTGAGCGCCCCGCCAATTTCACAATCGGCTCAGGGGCCCGCGCCACCGCACACGTCGCATTCAAAGTCTTGCGCTTTTCCACCGCCAGAACCGCCTTTGGCCCCGCCATAGCCAGCGCCGCCCCCTCGGCCACCCCGTGGCAGCCCACTTCGGCAAACACCACCTCCGAGGGGGTCGCCAGCCGCCCCGCCTCGGCCTCCAGTTCTTCGGAAGTGAACACCCGAAACGGCACCCCCAACCGCTTTGCCGTCTCGATCATCGCCGGCTCATCCGCCTTCAGGTCCAAGGAGGCCACACAGGCCACCGCCTCCGGCGCGATGGCCGCCGCCGCCAAGCTCTCCTGCACCAACGCCCACATCTCCCCCGCATCACAGCCCCGCGCACAGCCAAGCCCGAGCGCATAGCGCTGCGGATGATAGGCCAGCACCTGCGGCCCCGTTTCCACGGGCGTTTCCGAAGCCACCAACTTCACCGGACCCGCGCCCGCCGCCAGCCCCCAGATATTCTCGCCCTTAATAATCGGCTTTTGCCCGCCCAGCAGCGCCATCATCACGGTCTTGGCATCCTGCGGATTGGCCAACCGCCAGCCCGCAGGCGGCTCATCCAGCGCAATGCCGAGGCTCACATCCCCTGCCGTGGTCACCGCCGCATGGGCGCGCAAAGCCCCGGCAATCTCCTTGGCCAAGCGGTTCGCCCCGTGGTGGCCGCCCAGCAGCGGAATCACCGTTGAGCCATCATCGGGAATCGCAATTACCGGCGGCTCAGCGCGTTTGTCAGAGAGCACAGGGGCCACCGCCCGCACCAGAATCCCCGCCGCGCAAACCCCCACAATCGGGTGGCCCGCCTGAAACAACATCCGCGCATGGTCCAGCGCATTGGGAAAGACCGCGTCGGCAGTCGAAACCCGCCCTTCGCGCCCATGCACAGGGGCCTTCAAAGCCGCCGCCACACGGTGGGCCGTGGCCTCGCCCGCGCGGGACAGGCACAGGACAATCGGAGTTAGCTCAGCCATGGGTCATCGCCTTTTGTGATCAGGATCATCGAGAAATACGGCGCAGGGTCAGGCGCGCGCGCCAGCGGCAGCACCTGCTCGGCGGGCAGGCTCGCGCGCGCAACAAAGGTCGCACTTGTCGCAAGTCCCATCGCCTCCAGCAGCCCGCGAATGCGGCCAAGGTGGCGCCCGACCTTCATAATCGCCACCGCTCCGGCGGCCTCGATCCGCGCCTGCATCGCGGCGCTCCCGAGCGGCCCGGGGATAATCGTCAGCACATCATTGCGCGCCGTCAGCGGGCGGCCCGCCACAGCGGCGCAGGTGGTGACAGAGGTGACGCCGGGCACCACTTCGGTCTCGTAGCTTTCCGCCAGGCGGCTGAAAAGATACATGAACGAGCCATAGAAAAACGGGTCGCCCTCACACAGCACCACCACATCGCGACCCGCCTCCAGATGCGCGGCAATCTCCGCCGCCCCCGCATCATAGGCCGCCTGCGCCGGCCCGCGCTCAACGGTCATCGGAATGCGGATCACCAGTTCCTCGGCTCCCGCCGGAATGCTCCCCGCGGCAATCTCCCGCGCAAAGCTCGCCCCGCTTTCCAGCGCCGGATAAGCCACCACCGCCGCCCCCGAAATCAACCGATGCGCCTTCAGCGTCATCAATTCCGGGTCCCCCGGCCCAAGCCCCACACCTATCAGCTTGCCCGTCATCGTTTAATCAGGCTCCACTGCACCACAGGCCGCATCGGTCGCCAACCCGTCAGCCCCCCCAGTGCCTCGGCGCGGCTCACCGCAATCTGCGCGAGGTCGCCGCCATGGGCTTTATGCAGATCGGCCAATATCGCCTGACTCTCCAGCGTCACCGCATTCGCCACCAGCCGCCCCAGCGGGCGCAACGCCGCCCAGCAGGCCGCGAAGGTCTCCGCACTCAGCCCGCCACCTATAAAAATCGCATCCGGCGACTCCAGCCCCTCAAGCGCTTCGGGCACGACCCCGTCAACCAGTTGCAGGGCGGGCACTCCCAGCGCCAGCGCATTCTCCGCTGCCATCAATCGCCGGTCCGCCCGCGGCTCGATCCCCACCGCCTTGCTATAGCGTGCCGCCCGCATCCACTCCACCGCCACCGAGCCACAGCCGCAACCCACATCCCAGAGCACCCCGCCGCGCATCGGCATCAGCTTGGCCAAAGTCGCCGCCCGCACCTCGCGCTTGGTCATGGTGCCGTCATGGCTGAACACCCCATCCGGCAGGCCCGGCACGCGGGGCAGCAGGGCGGCATCCGGCGCCGCCACACATTCCACCGCCAGCGTATTGAACGCAGGCACCCCATGCGCCCAGCTCTCCGCCACCCCGTCAAAGCGCGCCTCATCGGGCCCGCCCATATGGGCCAGCACCGTCATCCTAGAGCGCCCAAACCCCCGCGCCGTCAGAAACCCCGCGATTTGCGCCGGAGTCTCCTCGCCCGTCGTCAAAATCAACAGCCGCGCATCGGGCTGGATAAAGGCAATCATCTGCTCCACAGGGCGGCCATGCACCGTGAGCGTCTCAAGGTCCGCCATGCTCCAGCCCATCCGCGCGGCGGCCAGTTGAAAGGCCGAAAGCTGCGGGTGAAACGTGATTTCACTCGCCGCAAAATGCCGCCCGATTTTGGCCCCCACCGAAAACCAGAGCGGGTCCCCCGTGGCCAGCACCACCACCCGCCTGCCCCGCCGCGCTTCCAGCTCTTCAATCAGCGCATCAAAGGGCGAAGGCCAGCGCAGCGTTTCCGCCCCCGGATTCGCCGCCAGCACATGGTGCCGCGCCCCGCCGACAATCACTTCGGCGGCCCCGATCACCGCACGGGTGGCAGGCGTTAACCCCTCCATCCCGTCCTCACCGATGCCGATGATATGCAGCCAGGGCTTACCCATGCTTCATTCTTCCATAAATACTCAAAATCCGGCCTCCTCGGGCAGCCCCGCCGCCAACCCGTTCACCGCCGCCGAGGCCATCGCCGAGCCCCCACGCCGCCCCATCAGCGCCAAGTAAGGCACCCCGTGCGCGCCCGAGGCCAGCGCCGCCTTGCTCTCTGCCGCACCCACAAACCCAACCGGAAAGCCCAAGATAGCCGCCGGTTTCGGCCAGCCCGCTTCCAGCCTTTCCAGCAGATGAAACAGCGCCGTGGGGGCGTTGCCAATCGCCACCACCGCCCCCTCGATATGGCCCCGCCACAGCTCCACCGCCGCCGCCGAGCGGGTGGTGCCCAGCCGCTTGGCCAATGCGGGCACGCGCGGCTCGTTCAGGGTCACAATCACGCGGTTGCCCTTCAGGTAGCGCGAAATCACCCCCGCCTTCACCATCTCCACATCACAGAGGATCGGTGCCCCCGTGGCAATGGCGCGGTGAGCAGCCTTGTAGAGACCCTCCGAGAACCGAAGCGCCGCAGGCACATCCACCATGCCGCAGGCATGGATCAGCCGGATGGCGGTGGGGTGCAGCGCTTCGGGCAGCCCCGAAAGCTCCGCCTCCGCCCGCACCGTGGCGAAGGATTGCACATAGATCGCCGCAGGGTCTTTCTCGTAATTCACGATTTCAACCGCTTGCGCACCGATTCCGGCCCGTGGGGGTGGTCGGCTTGCGGGTAATCAGGGTGGGAATGATCGTGGTGGTGATGATGCCCGTGACCGTGGTCATGATCATGGTGATGATGGTGGTCCATCTCCAGCCGACAGGCCCCCGTGCAGAAATCCTCGCACAGGTCGCAGGTCTCCACCGTGGCCCCCGGGGCATTGGCCCCCTGGCCCTCCACATGGTGGTGGTGGCTCTCCTGCACCGCGCCCTGTTCGGCCTCGAACCCCAGCACGGTTTTGCGATATTTGCACATGCCGCAATTCATGTTGTTCTCGCCGTCCAGAATTTCCCGCACCCGCTCGGCGAAGGTCTCGATCACCTTGGGGTGGTCGTTCAGATAGCCCGCCTTGATGAAGTCAATATCAGGATAGCGCGCCGCCGCTTCATCGGTGAAGCCATAGATCCGGTCGATCAGCACCCCCGCAAACAGGAAGTAGGGAAACACGATCACCCGCTTGTAGCCCAGCCTGGCCACGTGGTCCAAACACGGCTCGACCAGCGGGAAGGTCACACCGGAATAGCCGACTTCGGCCCAGCCAAAGCCCATGCCCTCCTGCAACAGCCGCGCCACTTTCGAGACATTGGCATTGGCGTCCGGGTCCGACGCCCCGCGCCCGATGACCACAAGGCAGGTTTCATGCAACGGCAGGTCGCCATGGGCGGCATTGGCGCGCGCCACGGCCTCGTGAATGCGGTCGGCGGCAGCCTCCAGCATCTTCGGGTCCACGCCCAGCTCGCGGCCATACTCCACCTGCACCCCGTGCCTGGCGGCATAGGTGTTGAGCACCGTCGGGATGTCATTCTTGGCGTGCATGGCGGCAAACAGCATCCCGGGCACCGCGAGAATGCGCTCACACCCCGCCGCGCGCAGGGCATCCAGCCCGTCGCGCATCACCGGATTGGCGAATTCGAGATAGCCGTAATCCACCGGCCAATCGGGAAAATGCGCCTTCAGCCCCTCGGCCACCTGCGCGAATTCATCCACAGCCTTTTGGCTGCGGGAGCCATGCCCGCAGACCATCACACCGATTTTTGCCACGGGTCTAGCCCTTGAAGGCGTTATAAACGGCCATGCTTATGCCCACGCCGAGAATCACCGTCAGCACCGACCAGTGGGGCAGGTGGCCAAAGGCCCCGGCGGGGTGCGCCATGGCAGGCGTGGCAAGGGCAGCCGCAAAAATTGCAAGTTTTTTCATGGGTTTTTCCTTCTATGTTAGCGAAGGAAACGCTTGTCTCTGACAGTTCCGGCTTCGGCCCCCGGTTTGGGTCGGCCCTCCGCCGGACGCGCTTCCAGCCTCGGAATGAGGCACCGTCTGCAGGGGCCAATATATGGGGGAGTGGGGCATGGCGCAAGCCGTAAAGCGACGGGGCGTGGCGTTTTCACGAAGGTGGGTGGGGACCTCAGCACGCCACGCCAGCGCTTCACGCGCACATGGCCGGATTTAGACAAAATGGTGTTATTCAAGACAACTATAGCATGTGTTTAGAGCCTGAAAAGCGCGCTTAATCATAAGGCGTATTCCTTCTATTAAACTAGTTTAGTAGAAGGAATAAAATGGACTTTTAACGCGTAATATCAACAGGATACGTTGATCATAATTTGATTTTCGTCTTTATTTCTGTGGGTTTTCGCTCAGGATAAATTCCAGAAAAGAGCGCGCCGCCAGCGAGAGCTTTTTGCCGCGCAAATGCACGGCATACCAGCGGCGCACCATGGGGAAATGGGCAGCGTCCAGCACGGCAATGTGTCCGCTTTCCAGTTCCAGCGCGATGTTGCGCTTGGAGAGCACCGAAATGCCAAGGCCCGCCAACACGCCTTGCTTGATAGCCTCGGCGCTGCCCAGTTCCATGAACGGGTCCACCGCCACATGGTGCTCGGCAAACAGGCGGTCCACCGCAAGGCGGGTGCCGGAGCCGGGTTCACGAACCAGAAAGCGTTCCTTGGCGAGCTGGGCAAGGGTGATCTTGCGCTGCCCGAGCAGCGGGTGGTCGGGCGGGGCGACCACCACCATTTCATTGTCAATAAACGGGTGCGCCTCCACTGCGATCTCTTTTGGCACCTGCCCCATGATCAGCAAATCATCCTGATTCGAGCGCAGCCGCTCCAGCACCTTGGCGCGGTTGGTGATGGTCAGGCGCGGGCGCAAATCGGGGTGACGGTTGATGAATGCCCCCAGAAGATGCGGCATAAAGTAGGTGGCGGAGGTGATAACGGCAAGGCTGAGGTCGCCCCTGACCACGCCCTTATGGGCCGACGCCATGTCCTCCAGCGCCACCACACCGCCAAGAATTTCCTGCGCAGTGGCATAGACATCCCGCCCCGCTGCCGTGGGGTGCACCTGTCGCCCGACCTGCTCCAGAAGCGGCAGACCAAGGGTTTCTGCCAGTTTTTTGATCTGCATGGAAACGGTGGGTTGCGAAAGGTGCAGGGCCTCGGCGGCCTTGGTATACCCCTTCAGGCGCACCACGGCTTCAAAGATTTGCAACTGCCTCAAGGTCAGGCTTTGGGAGAGGGTGGTCATACCGCTAATGTATAGAAATACTCTATGTAAGCAATAGAAACAATCAATTTTACTCTATAGAGATGCACCGCTAGAAACATATCGGAATTCATGAAGATATCGAATCAGCACTGTTGAGGGAGAAAAACATGCTAGACCAATCCAACCGCTATGCCGACCTGAGCCTGAAAGAGGCCGACCTGATCGCCGGGGGCAAGCACGTGCTTGCTGCTTACAAGATGAAGCCCAAGGAGGGTTTTTTCGACTATATCGGCACCGCCGCCCACCTGAGCGCGGAAAGCTCGACCGGCACCAATGTGGACGTATCCACCACCGATGATTTCACCCGCAGCGTTGACGCCATCGTCTATGAAATCGACGAAGCCAAGGAAGAGATGAAAATCGCCTTCCCCATCGAGCTGTTTGACCGTAACATGATTGACGGTCGCGCCATGGTTGTTTCGATGATGACGATGATGATCGGCAACAATCAGGGCATGGGCGATGTGGAATATGCCAAGCTGCTGGATTTCTACGTGCCACCCGCCTTCCTGCGCCTGTTTGACGGCCCGGCGATGAACATTCAGGATATGTGGCGTATTCTGGGCCGCGATCTGGACAATGGCGGCATGATTGTCGGCACCATCATCAAGCCCAAGCTCGGCCTGCGCGCCAAGCCCTTTGCCGATGCCTGCTACCAGTTCTGGCTCGGCGGCGATTTCATCAAGAATGACGAGCCCCAGGGAAACCAGGTGTATGCACCGATGAGAGAGGTTATTCCGCTGGTGGCGGATGCAATGAAACGGGCGATGGACGAGACCGGCCAGGCCAAGCTCTTTTCGGCCAATATCACCGCTGACGACCCCGCCGAAATGATCGCCCGCGGCGAGTTCATTCTGGAAACCTTTGGCGAGCACGCCGAAAACGTCGCCTTCCTTGTGGATGGTTTCGTGGGTGGCCCGGGCATGATCACCACCGCGCGCCGCAACTTCCCCAACCAGTTCCTGCACTACCACCGCGCCGGCCACGGCATGGTAACTTCCGAGCAAACCCAGCGCGGCTTTACCGCTCTGGTGCACATGAAATGGTCGCGGATGCTCGGGGCTTCGGGCATTCACACCGGCACCATGGGCTATGGCAAAATGGAGGGCTACAAGTCCGACACCATGCTGGCCCACATGCTGACGGAAGACGAGTGCATGGGCACCCATTTCAACCAGAATTGGGGCAAGATGAAGGGCACCACGCCGATCGTTTCCGGCGGCATGAACGCCCTGCGCCTGCCCGGCTTCTTTGACAATCTCGGCCACTGCAACGTGATCCAGACCTCCGGCGGCGGCGCTTTGGGCCATAAAGACGGCATCGCCCAAGGGGCCACCTCGCTGCGTCAGGCTTATGAGGCATGGCAAGAGGGCGTGGACCTTGTGGACTATGCCAAGGACCACCCCGAGCTTGCCGGCGCGTTTGAAAGCTTCACCTCGGATGCGGATAAAATCTATCCGAACTGGCGCGAGAAGCTCGGCGTACACAAGTAAGCCATTGATTTGCCCCGCCTTTCTGGCGGGGCAACCGGCCTTTATCAATAAGCCAAGGCGCTTGGCTTTTTTATAAAGATCAGGGGATACAGATGACCAACGCGCAGCAATTCACCATCGAAAAAGAGCCGTTTTACCACGCCACGGGCGCGGAGATCGCCCTTTACGAGGCCGCCTACGCCGCCCGCCTGCCGGTGATGGTCAAAGGGCCCACCGGCTGCGGCAAATCCCGCTTTGTGGAATATATGGCGTGGAAACTCGGCAAGCCCTTGATCACCGTCGCCTGTAACGAGGACATGACAGCGGCGGACCTTGTGGGGCGGTTTCTGCTCGATGAAAACGGCACGAATTGGCAGGATGGGCCGCTGACGGTCGCGGCTCGCATCGGCGCGATTTGCTACCTCGACGAGGTGGTCGAAGCGCGCCAGGACACCACCGTTGTCATCCACCCGCTCACCGACCATCGCCGCGTTTTGCCGCTCGACAAAAAGGGCGAGTTGCTGGAGGCCCACCCGGATTTCCAACTGGTTATCTCCTATAACCCCGGCTATCAGAGCCTGATGAAGG
>JALWPC010000056.1 GCA_026995265.1 Paracoccaceae bacterium | reverse complement strand
GCTGGATGCGCTCTTTAACAACGGGGCCTATGCCATCCCCGGGGCCGTGGAAGACCTCCCCCGCGATGCCCTGCGCGCCATTTTCGAGGTCAACCTGTTTGGCCAGTTTGACCTGATCAACCGCCTGCTCCCCGCCCTCAGGCCCGCTGGCCGCGTGGTGAATTGCTCCTCGGTGCTCAGCATTGCCGTGCTCAGGATGCGCGGAGCCTATAGCGCCACCAAGTTTGCCATGGAGGCGATGACCGACGCCCTGCGCTATGAAAATTACAGCAGCGAAATGAAGTTCATCTCCATCCAGCCCGGCCCGATTCCCACCAAGATCCGCATCAACTCCATCCCCCATTTCGAGAAATGGATTGACTGGGAAGGGTCGGCGCAAAGGGCATTCTACGAGGACAGGCTCCTGCCCCGCCTTTACGCCAAAACCACCAAACCGGACCGCTTCGAGCTGCCCTGCTCGGCGGTCACCGATGCGCTGATCAAAGCGCTCGAGGCCAAAAACCCCAAGCCGCGCTATATGGTCACAAAGGCCACGGTTTTGGCCGAAATCATGCGCCGCACCTTGCCCAAACGCCTGCTCGACCGTATATATGCCGGGATGTAAAGGAGCGAACCCATGTTTTCCGACCCCCTGTTTCTGCTGGTGCTTGCCGGCATGTTTACCACCCTTGCGGTGCTGATCCTCGGCCTGCTGAGCTTTGCCAAATCCGGCGATTTTCACAAGCGCAATGCCAACAGGATCATGCGCTGGCGGGTGGGGCTGCAATTCGCAACCGTGGTTATTTTCATGCTCTGGGTTTACCTGAAGCGCGGGTTTTAACCCTTGGTCACGCTGAATAAAATCTACACCCGCACCGGCGATGGCGGCGACACCGCCCTGGGCGACGGCACCCGTGTGGCCAAGGAATCGCTGCGGGTTTCCGCCTATGGCACGGTGGACGAGACCAACGCCACCATCGGCATGGCGCGGCTGCACGCTGTGGGCGAAACGGACGCCGCTTTGGCGCGCATCCAGAACGATCTCTTCGACCTCGGGGCCGACCTCTGCCGCCCCGACATGGACAAAGACGCCGAAGCGGATTTCCCGCCCCTGCGGGTCAACGCGGCGCTGGTTGAGCGGCTGGAAGCTGAGATTGACGCCATGAATGCGGCGCAGGAACCCCTGAAAAGCTTCATCCTGCCCGGTGGCTCGCCGCTGGCGGCGCATCTGCACCTGTGCCGCACCGTGGCGCGGCGCTCTGAGAGGTTAAGCGTTAAACTATCGCGCGTTGAGCCCGTAAACCCCGCCGTGATAAAATACCTCAACCGGCTTTCCGACTGGTTTTTTGTTGCCGCCCGCGCCGCCAATGACCAGGGCAAAACCGACGTTTTATGGGTGCCCGGAGCCAACCGCTAGACATTTTTCTTGCAGTGCAGCAAAAATGCTGATTGACTGCCTGCGCAACCCCCATTTATGGGCCCAAAACTGGAGATTCGCGCTATGAAGGTGCTTGTGCCTGTCAAACGTGTGATCGACTATAATGTGAAAGTCCGCGTGAAGGCGGATGGCAGCGGAGTCGATCTGGCAAACGTCAAAATGTCTATGAACCCGTTCGATGAAATCGCGGTGGAAGAGGCGATTCGCCTGAAAGAAGCGGGGGTGGCCAGCGAGATCGTGGCAGTGTCCATCGGCGTGAAGCAAAATCAGGAGACCCTGCGCACCGCGCTGGCCATGGGGGCCGACCGCGCGATTTTGATTGTTGCCGCCGAGGATGTGCATCAGGACATTGAGCCGCTGGCGGTGGCCAAGCTCTTGAAAGCGGTGGCCGACGAGGAAAAGCCTTCGCTGATTCTGGCGGGCAAGCAGGCGATTGACAACGACATGAACGCCACCGGCCAGATGTTGGCGGCGCTGCTGGGCTGGTCGCAGGCCACCTTTGCTTCGGAGCTGAAGGTGGAGGGCGACAGCGCCACTGTCACCCGCGAGGTGGACGGTGGCTTGCAGACGATCAAGGTGAAAATGCCCGCGATTGTAACGGTTGATTTGCGCCTGAACGAGCCGCGCTATGCCAGCCTGCCCAACATTATGAAGGCCAAGCGAAAGCCGCTGGAGGAGAAAACCCCGGCGGATTATGGCGTTGACGT
>JALWPC010000055.1 GCA_026995265.1 Paracoccaceae bacterium | reverse complement strand
CTTTGCAAAGTTTCCAATGGGAAACACGGGCGGATTTCCGCACCTGCGGCAATTTGGGGCAAGCCCACCGCAACATCCGCCCCGTCACTCCGCTTAAAGGGGGTTTCCCTCTCTGCGCCCTTGACATAATGCCGCAGCGTGCCAAAGTAACCGTCATTCAAATATTTTTATTGAGGCATTATCATGGCTAAAGCGGACCCTAAAAAACTCAAAAAAGAAGGTGAAGAGCTAAAGGCGCTCTTTGCCAAGATCAAGAAAAAACAGCATAATTGCGCGATACTGGTGGCAAAAGACGGCGTGGTCATCGAAGCCCATATCAAAAAATCGCCCGAAGTTCTGATGAAGCTCGCCAAAAAGAATGGCGGCACGGCCAAGGGGGCCTGGGGCACTATCACCATGGACGGGGCGGTGCTTATCCTCGACCCGATAAACGACAAGGTGCCGAGCACCCTGCCCAAGCTCTGCAAATCCTTTTTCGGCGCGCGCGGGGTGAAAAACCGGCTGGAGATCAAGGAACCGGATGATACCGCCTCTCAAGCCGACGGGGCAATTGATCCCTTGGCGGCGGTTGATAATGCTGTTGATGAAAATACCCAAAAGGCCGAAGCCCTGAAAGCGCGGCTGGACAAGCTCGCCCCGAAAATAGATGCGGTGATTAAAGCCGCCGAAAAGCTCAAGCTGTATGAAAATGCGTCAAATGACACCGCGGGGAGCCTCAAAGCGGCCAGACAGGAGCTGCTTTCAGCGATTGAAAAGGGAGATTTCGCAATCGCGGAAAATATTCTGGGCGCCATTCCCGCCAGTATCGCCGCCATCGAAAAGGACATTGCGGAAAAAACCGCAGACACCAATAGAGCCGAAGCTCTGAAAGCGCGGCTGGACAAGCTCGCCCCGAAAATAGATGCGGTGATTAAAGCCGCCGAAAAGCTCAAGCTGTATGAAAATGCGTCAAACGACACCGCGGGGAGCCTCAAAGCGGCCAGACAGGAGCTGCTTTCAGCGATTGAAAAGGGAGATTTCGCAATCGCGGAAAATATTCTGGGCGCCATTCCCGCCAGTATCGCCGCCATCGAAAAGGACATTGCGGCCTTCAAGGCCAAACAGGCAGACGGTGACGACAGCGACTCCTCTTCGAAATCCGAAGACACATCCGATTCAGGCGAGCGCAACGTTCTGGATGATCTGGTTGTTCAGGGCGTCAGCGACGAACGCAAAGCGCAGATGAAAAAGTTTGACGAAGCGCAGGCCAAACAGAAAAAAACCATGGCGCGCTGGCTGGAGCGCAACAAGCAAGACATCAACATCGTGCTGAAAGACAAAAAATCTAAGTATAACAAAGACTTGGTCAAGTGGATCAGCGCCTATAAAAAGCTGTTGAAAGCCGACCGGGTGGCCGAAGCCCAGCAGGCGCTAGACGAGGTAGCACTGGTGCTCAAGGCCTATGCAAAAGATTTCAAACTGAGCAGCGAGCAGAAATCCGAAATTTTTGCCGAGCTTGACAAAATCAAGGACCGGCTATCAAAACTGATGCCAAACATTTAAGTTAATCTATAGAAAACGGAATTTTATCATGACCGAGAACCTATCGGACCCAGACGCCGTCAAAGCCGCGGAAAAGCGCATTGCCGAGATCAAGGCTCTGCTGGCCAATATGGAGGCAAACCTTGTTAAGCTGATCAAGGCCATCAAGGCCGATGGAATAGTTAAGCCGGAGGAAAAAGTCGCGCTCGATAGATATAAAGCCTATATGACCGGCGTAAAAGACAACCTGCTCACCGCTGAATACAAGCTCGCGCAGCTTAAGCAACCCTTTATGGACCCCAACGCGCCAAAGAAAGACCCGAAGCTGGGAACCCAACTCTACTTCACCGATTCTATTTTGAAGTCAGCCTTCAAGGGGTCAATCAAAAACTGGACGCAGGACCAGGCCATCGGGTTAAACTCGGTGCGCACATATATGATCGAGCAGACCAAACCGGCAGGGCTGAATGTGCATGATGTGGTGTCGGTCGTGCTGATCATCTTCCCCCCCGGCAAGGCCATTGAAGGGATCGTGACCGCCGCCAAAACGCTGGCACCGATTGTTGAAAAAGCCTTCAATACATCCTTTGGCAGCACCAAAAATCCCTCGCTAAACGAAATTCATGTGGCATGGAGCAGTGCTTTGGCTGCCTTGGCAAAAAATGAATCTGCCATGGACGATGCCTATGACCATTTTGTCGCTGACTGGAAAAAGAAAAATGGCATCGACAAGCAGGCGGATTGGGTTTGGTCCAATACATTCCTTCCCGATTGTCGCACCTTTGCAGACCACCATATGCCCAGCGGCGCTGTCGTGCAAAAGGCCTTTTTGGCAAAAATTATTTCAGTGGTCGAAGACAGCAATGACTGGGATTACGGCCTCCCCGATGGCATGGCCGATGCGGGGACGCTTGAACTGCACTATGACAATCACGGGGAAGACTTCAAATTCAGATTCGGCCAATTGGACGATGTGCCCTCCGGTTTGATGAAAGCGATCAAAACGGTGTATAAAGGCGCTTCAGTCGTCGACCTTCCGGTTGCTATAAATACAAATATATACGCTTATTGGAACGGGGCCCACTCGCCACGAAACGAGTTTAGCGGCGAACAGGACACAACGGTCGTTCGTATGTCGACAAAACCCGGGAACAGAGGGTTCAAAATGACCAGAGGATCGAAAACGGTGTTTAAGCGGTTTATGGCGACCAATCCGTTTGATAAAATCAAGGTCAAGGACCTGAGCGTGGATACATAACTGCAAAAGGCCCGCCAAACCGGCGGGCCTTTTTGGATATTGGAGCGGGCGATGAGATTCGAACTCACGACATCTTCGTTGGCAACGAAGTGCTCTACCACTGAGCTACGCCCGCTTCGTGTGGCTGATATATAGAGATTCCCGATGCGGCTGCAAGCGGAAAATTGGCGCTTGGGCAAATTATTTTTTCAGCGGAAAGTCGGGCAGGATGTCGGCGAAATCCGGCGGGGTGCCGATGGGCGTGCCGCCTTCCGGCGCGGTTGCAAACAGCATCGCATAGCCATGCACCAATGACCAGACCAGCGCCTCGGTGCCCCCTGCCTGCCCCGCAACCGGCTCAAAGGGCGCGCAGGCTTCGGCCAGCTCTTGGAAGGCCGCGCCCGAATGGGCTTCCAGCTCTGCCATAACCGGCGCGTTGATCTGCGCCCTGTCCTCTGCGAAAGGCTGGAACATGAACTGAAACAGCGCCCTGTGCCGGCGGGCGAAGGCCAAGTAGCCCTCGCAAATCGCCAATAGCCGCGCGCGCGGGGTCCCTGCACCTGCGCGGTGCGTCCGCATGGTCTCGGTGAACATCCTGAAACTGCGCGCCATAATCGCCGCCTTCAGGCTGACAATGCCATTGAAGTGGTGCGCGGGGGCCGCATGGGACACCCCGGCCCTGGCGGCGCATTTCCGCAGGCTCAGGGCCGCTGGCCCGCCCGCCTCCATCAGCTCTATGCCCGCCGCTATCAGCGCCTCCCGCAGGGCTCCGTGGTGGTGTTTGTCTTTGCTCATGGAGGAAGCCTAGCATCCCTCTTGACAGTGTCAAGTTATCACTCTAACTTGACACTGTCTAGTTAAGGAGTCCCCATGACCCTCGTCCGCATCACCGTCACCACCCTGAGCCTGCTCATCGCCCTTGCCTCCTACCGCTTTCTGGCGCTGGGATTGCCGCAGTCCTTCCCCGAAATGCTCGGCCAAATCGAGGGGCAGCGGCTGGCCTTCCTGCTGCATATCAGCTTTGCCCCCGTAGCGCTGGCCATTGGCGCGGTGCAGTTCTTCCCGCGCATCCGGCGGCGAAAAGCCCTGCACCGCTGGCTCGGACGTATCTACGGCATGGCGATTCTCATCAGTGGCAGCGCAGGCTTGGTTGTGGCGCTCAACGCCGCAGGCGGCCCCTCGGCGCGGCTCGGCTTTGCCCTGCTCGCCCTCGTCTGGGTCGCCACCACCGCCAACGCCATCCGCCACGCCATGGCCCGGCGCATAAGCGCCCACCGCCGCTGGATGGTCTATGCCTTCGCCCTTACCTTTGCGGGCGTCACCCTGCGGCTGTATCTGGTCGGCTTTATGGCGGCCGGGCTCACCTATACCGAAGCCTCCCCCTTTCTCGCATGGCTGTGTTGGTTGCCAAACCTCGGACTTGCATGGTGGTGGGATCGCCGATAGCGATTATCGGCACTCCGGTTTTACAAAACACCAATCCCATATTCCCGCCCCAAACCATTGTTATTCCGCGCACATCATTCATCACGCCATTTCATGACATATATCAAAGACCCGGGCCACGATAAATCATATTCCATTATTGCAATATTTAAGAGGATTCGCAAAATGGACGTCGTAAACCTGTTGGACTGGCTCGGAGAAGCCAATACAAAAGCCCTCGCGGGGCTGGTTATTGGCGTGGTTTTCGGCGTTGCCGCCCAGCGCTCGCAATTTTGCCTCAGGGCCTCCTCGGTGGAGTTCGCCCGCGGCCATATCGGGCCGCGCACCTCGGTCTGGCTACTGACCTTTGCCACCGCGCTATTCTGGACCCAGTTCGCGATCTACTTCAACTTCGTTGACCTTTCGGAGGCGCGCATTCTGGCGGTGCCCGGCTCTGTTTCAGGTGCCATCCTTGGCGGCCTGCTGTTTGGCGCCGGCATGATCATGGCACGGGGCTGCTCGGGGCGTTTGCTGGTGTTGGCGGCCACCGGCAACCTGCGGGCCGTCATCTCCGGCCTTGTGTTTGCCGTATTCGCGCAAATGAGCCTGCATGGCTGGCTTTCGCCGCTACGTGACAGCCTCGCCCGCATCTGGACAACCCCCGGCGGGCGCAATGTCAACCTGCTGGACGCCCTCGGTCTGCCCGGCGGCTTTGGCATGTTGATGGGCATCGGTTTTGCGCTTTACGCGCTCTATGTCGCCTACCGGAACCGTGTCGGATACAGCATGCTGATCTTCGGGGCCGGCGTTGGCTTTTCGGTCGCGCTTGGCTGGTTCGCCACCTATTCGCTGGCCTCGGTCAGCTTTGAGCCAACCTCGATTGAAAGTCTCACCTTCACCGGCCCTTCGGCCAATACACTAATGTATTTCCTTAAGAACGACCCCGTGTTGACCTTTTCCATCGGCCTTGTTCCCGGAGTTTTCCTCGGGGCCTTCTTTGCCGCGCTGGTAACGCGCGAGCTGAAATTGCAAGGCTTCGAGGGCGGGGCGTCCATGCGACGCTATCTGGCAGGCGCGGCGCTTATGGGCTTTGGCGGCATGCTGGCGGGGGGATGTGCCATTGGCAACGGGGTCACCGGCGCGTCGGTATTCTCGCTCACGTCGTGGATCGCCCTCTTCTTCTTTTTTGTCGGCGCAAAGCTTGCAGACGCTGTTCTAGACAACCGGACTTTCCGGCTGGCCACCTTTTAAGAAATGGGTCGCGAGCCCTTTTCGGTAAATTTTGCTGTCCCCGCGCGCCTGCAATGCTCCGCCAAACCAAATCTTTTCGAGCTTGCCGGAAATCGCACGACGAGCCATTTCGCCAGCCACGCCGATCTCGGCAAAAAACGCAGGAATAGCGTGGCCGACAAAGCGCACATTGAACAATTCCGCACCTTTTATCCGTTCAGCATGAGCCCAGTCATAGCTGTAAAACGAGTCCGCGAACACAAGAATTTCGGTCCCTTCAGCAAGGCCATCAATCGCATCGGCATGCGGCCCCAACGTGCCCGTCGGAAACTCTTCGGGCAGCGATGTCGGCCACGGGAAAGCGTTGTCCAGCGTTGTGCGCGGCTGGAGCGCCACCACACGATTCGCTTCGCAGATTTCCGCAAAAGCCAAAGCCCCGAAACCGCCCATCGAATTGCCATAGGTAACAACGCTGTTATAGCCCGTAAAAAAGCCGTTCTCCTGCAAGGTCTGCATAAAGTCCCAAAGCTCGGGGTCCTGATACCAGTCCAGCTTTTGCGGCAATATATGCAACCCGTCCCAGCCGGCATCCGCCACCAGTTGCTGCGCCCACGCCTCATCATTCCGGCCAGCCAATGGCATGCCGTCTTCACCGGGTTCAAAGCACACCACCAGCCGCTTACTGCCCTGTAGACATGTGCGCGCCAAGGTGGTGCCAAATTCAAAATCGTTAATATCCATTAATGATATTTAACACATTATGAAAGACTTAGCTGTCTTCCAGACGACAAACAGCGGGGGGCAATTTTCTCGAAACACTTTTTGTGCTTTGTCGGCGCGCTGGCCCCAAAAGGCATTGCCCAAGCGGGGTGGACAGCCGCAATGAAAACCCGCTGGATCGCTGCCTTTCGCGCTAGGCCCGTCGGCCAACCCGCCTTGCCACCCGAACTGTCCTGTAAGCCGACTTGCCACCGCCTGCGCAACTCGACCATTCATACATGCCCCTGTAGACATGTCATATAAGACATGTCTACAGGGGCATGTATATAAGGGAGAGCCAAAAGCGGCTAAGCCACCTGCCGCGCGTAAGACGCCACCAGGGCCTGCACGCTCTCGATGATATACCGCACGGTGTCATCGCTCATCAGATAGCTGAAGTTCAGCCGCACCCAGCCGGGCTTAAGCTCGTCATGCCCCGCCAGAATCTCACAGCGCAGCGCCGCCGAATGCGCTTCATCGACCTCCAACAGCCTGTGCCCATAAGGCCCCGCGCAGGCACATCCGCCCCGCGCCTGAATGCCATAAACCTCGCTCAAGTCCCGCGTGAGCTGGTCACTGCTCACCACCTGCCCAGCGGCATCTCGCACCAGCATGGAGTAAATCGGTAAGCGGTCGCGGCAACCCGCGCCCAGAATCGTCAGGTTCTCCACGCCCCCGAGCCCTGCCATCGCCATCACATTCAGCTCGCGTTCCCGCGAATCAATCGCATCCTGCCCGATCACATCCTTCACGATAAACGCCAGCGCGGCGCGAATATCACCCGCAAGGTTGGGCGTCCCTGCCTCCTCCCGCGCCACCACGTCCTCAAGGTAATCATGCCCCCAGGGCGAGACAAAGCGCACCGTGCCGCCGCCGGGCCGGGTCGGCGTTTGCCGCCGCACCACCGAAGGCCGGATGATCAGCACCCCCGAAGCCCCCGGCCCACCGGGGAATTTGTGGGGCGAGGCCACCACCACATCCTTTTGCGCGTCGCGCCCCGTGGCCATGTCAATGCTCAGATAAGGCGCGCCACCCGCGTAATCCCACACCGAAACACCGCCATAGGCCTTGATCAGCCGCGTGACGGGGTCAACATCGGTCAGGATGCCGGTCACATTGGAGGCTGCGGAAAAACTGCCAATCAGCAGGTCTGAACCACTGTGCTTTTGCAAGGTCGCCTCCAGCACCGCCAGATCCGGCCCGCCGCCCTCGCCTTCAGGAATCTCGATCACCCGCGCCTTGCTTTCCCGCCACGGCAGCAGGTTGGAATGGTGCTCATAGGGGCCATGGATCACCACCGGATTTTCCGCCTCATCCACCCCCAAAAGCGCCGGCAACCGCCCCAACCCCGCCGTGGCCCCGCTGCCGGTAAATACCACAGCACAGCCCTCCGCCTTGGTCAGCCGCGCAATCTCGGCCCGCGCTTCCTCGCGCAGCTTATTCACGTAGGCCCCACAGTAAGAGGCCTCCGTGTGCGGGTTGGCATAATAGGGGAGCACCTTCTCCAGCATAAAATCCTCAACCTGCCTGAGCGCCCGCCCCGAGGCCACGTAATCGGCGTAAACCATCGGCACCGCGCCATGGCGGCCAGCAAAAGTCAGCCCCTCCCCTATCAGCCCCTCGCGGATGGATTTAATCGGGTTATCAGAATGCAAACGGGTGCGGAATTCGGTGAGCATAACGGACCTCCTAAGATTTTCTTGAGTATGACCCAAGTAATTTGCAAGTTTTCGCTATTTATACTTGTATATTAGCATTTTATTGTGTCATATGACCACATGTATAAGCCTTTAACAGATCATATTGACAACCGCATCCTCACCGCCCTTCAAGCCGACGCTTCCCTCTCCCAGCGCGACCTCGCCGAAAAGGTGGGCCTGTCGCAAAACGCCTGCTGGCGCCGCCTGAAGGCCCTGCGCGACAGCGGCATTGTCAAAGGCACCACCGCGCGGCTGGACCGGGAAAAGCTCGGCCTCGGCCTTGTGGTGTTTGTGATGATCCGCACGCGGCACCACTCGGTGGACTGGCTGAAGACTTTCCGGCGGCAGGTGTCCAACCTGCCCGAAGTGGTGGATTTCTTCCGCATCGGCGGCGATTACGACTATATGCTCAAGGTCGTGACCCACGATATGAAGAGCTATGACAGCGTGTATCAGCGCCTGATCCAGCGGGTGGAGCTTGACTCCGTCACCTCCTATTTCGCCATGGAAGCCATCGAAGAGCAACGCCCAATTCCTTTGTAAACCCCGTTGAAACCGACCCGGTTTTCCGGCATCTAGAGCGTTTCAGGTTTTGACGGAAGCGTAGCCTGCGTTTTTTAAATAGTTTGCACACTCTTCCGCGGTGATGCGCTCGAGGGTGGTGCCGACGGCGCGCCAGAGGGTGTCTCTTGAGCGGGCACTGGCGGCGCGCATCCAGTGTTTGATCTTTGAGAATGCCTGTTCGA
>JALWPC010000054.1 GCA_026995265.1 Paracoccaceae bacterium | reverse complement strand
CGCCGCCACAACAATGGAATAGTCCATCGCGCCGTTTTCTTCCAGCTTGCGCACAAGCTGGGCCACGGTCGAGCGCTTTTGCCCCACCGCCACATATACACAGTAGAGCTTCTTATACTCGTCATCGCCAGCGGCGTCGTTATAAGCCTTCTGGTTCAGCACGGCGTCCAGCGCCACGGCGGATTTGCCGGTTTGGCGGTCGCCAATGATCAATTCGCGCTGGCCACGGCCAACGGGAATAAGCGCATCCACCGATTTCAGGCCGGTGGCCATGGGCTCGTGCACAGATTTCCGCGGGATAATCCCGGGGGCTTTCACGTCTGCGACCGAGCGCTTCTTGGTTTTGATCGGGCCTTTGCCGTCAATCGGATTGCCGAGGCCGTCCACAACGCGGCCCAGAAGCTCGTCTCCCACGGGAACGTCCACAATGGCGTTGGTGCGCTTAACGGTGTCGCCCTCTTTAATGTCGCGGTCCGAACCAAAAATAACGATACCGACATTGTCGGTCTCGAGGTTCAGCGCCATGCCCCGGATACCCCCGGGGAATTCGACCATTTCACCGGCTTGAACATTGTCCAGCCCGTATACACGCGCGATACCGTCACCAACTGACAGCACGCGCCCCACTTCAGCGACGTCCGCCTCAGCACCAAAATTCTTGATCTGGTCCTTGAGGATCGCGGAGATTTCTGCGGCTTGGATGCCCATTATCCGACCTCTTTCATTGCATTTTGAAGGTTGTTAAGTTTGCTGCGAAGGGTGCTGTCGACCATGACCGACCCCACCTTCACAATAAGACCGCCGATAAGATCCTTATCCACGGTCACATTCACGTTCACGTCTTTGCCGACCGATTTCTTGAGCGCAGCCGCCAGCGCGGTGCTTTGCTTGTCGGTCAGCGCCTTGGCGGCGGTCACTTCGGCGGAAACCTCGCCCCGGTCATCAGCGGCCAGCGCTTTGACCTGCGCGATCATCTCGGGCAGGGTGTTCAGGCGGCGGTTTTCGGCCATCAGCGCCACGGTGTTGGCCACCTCGGCCCCCAGCCCCATTTTATCGGTCAAAGCCCGCATGGCCTTGCCCTGCTCTTCGCGGCTCAGAAGCGGCGAGGAAATGACATCCCGCAATTCGGCGCTCTCATCAAGCGCGGCTTGCAGCGAATCAAGGTCGGATTCAACGGCGGCCAGCTTATTGGCCTCCCTGGCGATCTCGAACAATGCGATGGCATAGCGCCCCGAGGCCCCTGCGGTTATTGATGCTGTAGCAGACACGAACACCCCTTTATTCTTGTGCGCCCCTAAGACGGGCAATAGCCAACGGCTCAGCGAGTCGCCGCTTACCCGTTGAAATCGGGTGGGTGATAGCAGAGGGCCGCGTGTGAGGCAAGAGACAGGCTAAAACCCGCCGATTTCGGATAACATAAGTGTTATCAATACCTTAACCCCCTCCCCTCACCCGATGCGACGCTTTGCGCGGCATATTTGTTGATTTTTTTAGGGGAAGATGTGGTGAATCAGGTGGATTTGGGAATGGTGGGTGGGTTTTAACCCACCAATGGCAGGGCGGTGGGTTAAAACCTCTTTATATTATGTATAAGCTTACGGGCGGTTAATTTAATTTCTCACCCCCGCGCCGCAGGCTTGGGCCGCCCAAGCCCTTGCAATATCCCCACCGGGGCCTTCACCGCCTCCCGCAGCCCGCCTTTAGGCAGCGCATAGACCTGCTTCGTGGCCTCCAGCAATATCGCCCCGGCCCCCAGCCTGCCGCCCGCGCGTGGCCCCCATGTCTCCCAGAAAGGCGCGGAATTCAGCCAGAACCTCTTTTGGCTGGGAGGCCCATAAAGCGCCATCACATGCCGCTCGGCTTGAAAGCGGTGCAGGCGCAGGTAGGCCTCAAGCTGCCCCACCGAATAGGGGCGGCCATAGCCAAAGGGGGTGCCATCAGACCTTGCCCAAATCCCCGAGCGATTGGGCACGATAAACACCACCTTGCCACCGGGGGCCAGCACCCGCCAGATTTCGGTGAGCAAGGCATCAGGCTGCTCACAGGTTTCCAGCCCGTGCGCCACCACCAGTCGGTCAAGGCTCCCCGCCGTGATTGGCCATGCAGTTTCCTCCACCAACGCCGTCAGGT
>JALWPC010000053.1 GCA_026995265.1 Paracoccaceae bacterium | reverse complement strand
CGATTGACGGCACGTTTAACATTGTCGCCACCGGCGTGGGTGGCACGGGAATTGTCACCGTGGGCGCGCTCCTCGCCATGGCCGCGCATCTGGAGGGCAAGGGCGCGGGGATGATGGAAATGGCGGGTCTGGCCCAAAAGGGCGGCGCGGTGCTGGTGCATTGCCGGATTGCCGAAAAACCCGAGAATATCAAGGCGGTAAGGGTGGCGCTGGGCGAGGCGGATGCGGTGATCGGCGGAGATATTGTCACCACCGCCGGGCCGGGCACTCTAAGCCTGATGCAGCGGGCAAAAACCGGCGTGGTGTGCAACAGTCACCAGATTATCACCGGCGAATTTACCAAGAACACCGAGTTTAGCCTGCCTGTCGAGCGCCTCGAAGTGGCGATCGAGGGGCGGGTGGGCGAGGGGGCCCTGCGGATGGTCGATGCCACGGCACTGGCGGAAAAATACCTCGGCGATGCGATTTATGCCAATGTGCTGATGATGGGCGCGGCGTGGCAGGCGGGGCTGCTGCCGCTCTCTCTGGAAGCCCTGCAAAAGGCGATTGAGCTGAACGGCGCCGGGGTGGAGGGCAACCTGAAGGCGTTGCAAATCGGCCGCTGGGCGGTGGCCTTCCCCGAGCAGGTGAAACCCGCCGAGGTTGCAGAAGAAGCCCCGAGCCTAGAGCAGATCATCGAGACCCGCGCCAAACATCTGGCCAAGTATCAGGGCGCCGGCTTGGCGCGCAAATACCGCAAGCGCATTGCCAAGGTGAGCGACCCCGAGCTGGCGGAGGCCATGGCGCTGGGCTACCATAAGCTGTTGTCTTATAAGGATGAATACGAGGTGGCGCGGCTGCATGTGGAAACGCTGGAAGCGGCCATCGAGGCGAATTTCGACAATGTCAAAGCCATCAAATTCCACCTCGCCCCGCCGCTTTTCAGCAAAAAGGACGCCGAGGGCCACCTGATCAAGAAGGAATACGGCCCCTCGATGATGGGCCGCTTCAGGCTGCTCGCTAAGCTCAAGCGCCTGCGCGGCACCCCGTTTGACCCGTTCGGCCGCAGTGCCGAGCGCAAGATGGAACGGGCGCTGATCAAACAGTATCTAAAGGACATGAAAGAGGTGGAGGCGAAGCTCGACACCAACCGCGAGGCGGTGCTGAAACTGGCGCGCCTGCCGCTGAAAATCACCGGCTTTGGCCATGTGAAAATGCGCAACGCCGCCGCTGCCGCCAAAACCCGCGAGACCCTGCTGGCCACCCTGCGCCAGCCCCCCCTGCAAGAGGCCGCCGAATGAGGAAATGGCTGCTGGCCCTGCCGCCCTTGGCGCTGCTGGGTGTGCTATGGTCCACCCCCGCACGGGGGGGCTGCCGGATATTCTGCTGCATGAGTTTTCCCATGTGGAACTGCACGCGCGGGTTGGGTTATGGGGCATGTTAACAGGCGCGATTCCGGCGTGGTTTGACGAGGGGCTGGCGGTGCTGGTCTCGCAGGACCAGCGTTACCTTGACGCTGAAAACGAGGCGCTCGGTTGCGACGAGGTGCGCGCCGACAGCCTGCCGGTATCGAGCCGCGACTGGCGGCGGCAGGCGGGGCGACATGCGCAAAGGCTCTACCATGACGCCGCCTGCGCGGTGCAGGCGCGGCTGGCGGATAAGGGCGGGCTGGCGGCGGCGATGCGGTTTTAGATGTGGTGATCCCGGCGGGATTCGAACCTGCAACCTGCCCCTTAGGAGGGGGCTGCTCTATCCAGTTGAGCCACGGGACCACGGGGGCTTTTTGGCCCATCGGGACACGGATTGCAATCAGGAAACCGCGGCGGCGGGGTCACACATGCGCCAGAGCTCGTCCACCCGATTGGGGGTGTCGCGCTGGCGATAACCGCTTTCGGTTTCGCCCGACCAAAAGCTGCGCACATAATCCACCCAAAAGCCGTACTCATCATAAACCGTGCAGTCGCGGTTCCAGAACAGCCATTCTGCGCCGCTCCAGGAGTATTCATCGGTAATATGCACATCGCCGATAACCTCTTTTACGGTTTTGACTTTAACCGTCTCGCCGTTATCGACGAAGCTGTAAAAGCAGGTGCCCGATGAGGGCGCGCAATCATGCGGGGCATAGGTGAAGGCGTCGGCCCCCATGGACCAATAGGTGGTCTG
>JALWPC010000052.1 GCA_026995265.1 Paracoccaceae bacterium | reverse complement strand
AGGTCCACCGTATGGGCGGCATGGTGCCAGAGCAGATGGTCGGTCCAGCTTCTGGGTTGCCCTAAGGCATTGGTGTTGGTGCGCCGAAAGAAATATGTTTGCACATCAAGCTGTTGCAGGGTCAGTTCTCCTGCCTGAATGCGGTTATGTATCCACTGATGCGAGGGGTTGAAACGGCGCACATGCCCCGCCATCGCCACCTTGCCAGAGGCCTTTTGCGCCGCTACCAAAGCCTTGCTGTCGGCCAGATTATCCGCCATCGGAATTTCCACCAGCACATGCTTTCCGGCCTTCAGGCAGGCCATGGCTTGCGCTGCGTGCAATGGCGTAGGGGTGGCGAGGATCACCGCCTCCACCTCCGGCAAAGCCAGGGCAGCCGCAAGCGAGGTGGTGGCATGGGCAATCCCGCGCTCGGCGGCAAAGGCTTCTATCCCGTCGCCCTCGGCCCCGACAACCGACACCACCTCGGCCTCGTTTATCGCGCCAAGCGCATCCAAATGCTTGCGCCCGAAAGCCCCGGCCGCGCCGGCTACACAAATCTTCATGTTCAAGCCCCTTTCAGTATGCCCAGCAGCCGCACGGCCTCGGCGGCCGCATCCTCTGCCTGCCAGAGTTCGGCGCCAAAGGTCGCGAAATCCACATGGTCGCGCACCGCGCGCAGGCTCTCGTCATCCAACCCGCCCTCGGCCACCACCGGCACCTCGATCATCTCGCTCCACCACTGGAAAAGCGCTGGCTCGGCCCGCGCCCCGTCGCCGAGCCCGCCCATGTCGCCCACGGGGCCAAAGCTGATGTAGTCCACCCCGATCTCCGCCGCCGTCATCCCGGCATGTTTGGAATGGCCGCAATAGGCCCCGACAATCGCATCCTCGCCGAGAAGCTTGCGCGCCTCGCGCACATTCCGCGATGCGCTCACCAGATGCACCCCGTCCAGCCCGTGCTTTTCGACCATCCGGAAATGTTCATCCACCACAATCGCCACGTCGCGGGCATGGCAAACGTCGCGAAGCCGGTCCGCCGCCCGTCCCAGGGCCACCGCGTCGGTTGTGGCCAGCGAAATTCGCACGCAGGCCACAGGAACGGCCTCCAGCACCGCCGCCAACCGCGGGCCGAAGGTGGCGGGGTCAAAGTCTCTCGGGGTTGCCAGATATATCTGGGCGCAATCATCACTGGGCATGGGTATCCTCTCGGGTCTATGACCTTTTAACGCGGGTTTTCAAAAGGGTCCAGCGGGCAGATTGGGGGTTGTGCGGGGCAGGCCGCCAGTCTTTCGGGGCCAAAGCCCCGAACCGCGCCTCGCTGCGCTCGGTGGCGGCGCGCCACCCATTGCGTTTGTGGCGAGGTCCGGCCCGCGCCGCGCTCAACCCCTGGCGCATGTGGGACGTTTGGAAAGGGGCGCTGCCTCCTGTCTATCAATTTCCCGGGGCCCAGCCCGCCGGGGCCATGTGGAAGCCCTCAAACCGAAAGGCGGGCGACACGGTGCACCCCACCAGCGTCCACGCCCCCGTTGAGCGCGCCGCCTGCCAATGCCCCACCGGCACAATCACCTGCGCCTGCTGCTCCGCCAGAATATCCGACCCCAGCGTGGTCTCCACCACCGGCCCGGCATCGCGGGCGGCGGTGGAGAGCACCAGGGGCGCGCCCGCATGAAAATGCCATATCTCGGTGGAATCAATCCAGTGCCAGTGCGAGCGCTGCCCCGCCTCCAGCAGGTAATAAATCGCGCTCCCCACCGGGCGCCCCTCGCCCTCGGCCAACCATGTCTGCCGATACCATCCGCCCTCGGGATGCGGGGAAAGCTGAAGCTTTTCAATAATATCCGACGCGGTGCTCATGTTTTGTAGGGCGGGCTTCAGCCCGCCACCCGCAAAATCGAACGCCCGGCAAAAATCCCGGTTTCCCCGAGCTCTTCTTCGATGCGGATAAGCTGGTTATACTTGGCCAGGCGGTCCGAGCGGCTCAAGGAGCCCGTCTTGATTTGCCCGCAATTGGTGGCCACGGCGAGGTCGGCAATGGTGGTGTCTTCGGTTTCTCCCGAGCGGTGCGACATCACCGCCGTCATCCCCGCCCGATGGGCCATATCCACCGCGTTCAGGGTTTCGGTGAGCGTGCCGATCTGGTTGACCTTGATCAGGATCGCGTTCGCCGAGCCCTCGGAAA
>JALWPC010000051.1 GCA_026995265.1 Paracoccaceae bacterium | reverse complement strand
TTTGCCTCGATGGAAGATGCCACCGCCGCAATGGCTCGTATTTCCGCGGGCGAGGCCAGTTTTGAGGAAATCGCCGCCGAGCGCGGGCTGAGCCTTGACGAAGCCAATATCGGCATTGTCCGCGCCAACCAGCTTTCCAAAGCGGCAGCGGCGCTGGTGTTTGGCACCGAGGAAACCGGCATTTATGGCCCCGTAGAGGCCACCCTCGGGCCGGCAATTTTCAGGGTTAACGCCGCTCTTCCCGCAAATATCGTGCCTTATGAAGATGTTAAGGGCCAGCTCCGCGATGAAATCGCACTGGAACGGGCGCAATCGCAATTGCTGGGAAAGCTCGACGATCTCGAAAACCTGTTGGCCAGTGGCGCATCCATTGAAGAAATGGCCAATGAAACCGATATGGAACTCCGGACGCTGGAGTTGAACGCCAATTCCAAGGAGGAAACCCCCCTGGATACCCCCCTGTTTGCCGAAGCCCGCGCCGCGGCCGTTGGCGAAGAGCGCGACCTTGTGGAAGGCCCCGACGGCGGCGTGTTTGTGGTGCGGGTAGACGACATTGTCCCGCCCCGCTTGCAACCCTTTGAGGAGGTTTCCGAACAGGCCACCGCCGCAGCCACGGCGGCGGCTAATCTGGAAAAGGCACGCGCCTATGCCGAAGAGCTGAAAGCGCAGGTGGGAGCGGGGGCCGACCTTACCGCAACCATTGGCACCCTCGGGGCCACCGCGCATCAAGAGGCCAAGGTTACCCGCACATCCCCGCCTGCCAACCTGCCGCCAGAGACGGGCCTCGCCTTGTTTGGCCTGAAGGAAGGCGAGGTTGCAAACTTTGAATCGCAAAATGGCGCTTATATCGTCCGCATCAACCAAGTGTCGGCATTTGACCCGGAAACCGCCGATGGCAAAAATTTTCTGGCGCAGGCCGAAAAGCAGATCAAAGGCGATATTGCCAATGATATTTATATCATGTTCGCCAACGGTATTGTCGCCAATACCGACATCACTATCAACCAGGGCATGATCGACCAGATCCTCGCCAGCATTCCACAATAAGAGCGGCCCCATGACCCTGAACCCAGCCTTCCCCGATTTCGAAAAAGCCTTTAACGCGGGGCAGAATCAGGTGGTCTGGTCAAGGATCGTGGCCGACCTCGACACGCCGGTGTCGCTGATGCTGAAGCTCACCCAGGGGCGCAAGGACAGCTTCATCCTTGAATCGGTCACCGGCGGCGAGAAGCGGGGGCGCTATTCGATTATTGGCATGAAACCGGACCTAATCTGGCAGTGCCATGGCGAGCAAGCCAGCCTGAACCGCGAAGCGCGCTATGACGAGGCGGCGTTTAAGGCCGAGGCTGCCGACCCGCTGACCAGCCTGCGCGCGCTGCTGGCGGAAAGCGCGATTGACCTGCCAGAGGACCTCCCCCCTATGGCCGCAGGCCTGTTCGGCTTTCTTGGCTACGATATGATCCGCCTTGTTGAACGCCTGCCAGACGTGAACCCGGACCCGATAGGCCTGCCCGACGCGGTGATGCAGCGCCCCTCGGTGGTGGTGGTTGTGGACGGGGTTAAAGGCGAGGTCACTGTGATCTCCCCTGCTTGGGCCAATTCCGGCCTCACAGCCCGCGCGGCATACGCCCAAGCCGCCGAGCGCGTGGCCGACGCCCTGCGCGAGCTCGACCGCCCGGCGGTGGCGGGCATTAACGAAGTGGCCGAGGTCGCCCCCTCCGAGCCCGTCAGCAACATGACTAAGGCGCAGTATTTCGAGATGGTCGAAAAGGCAAAAGCCTATATCCGCGCCGGTGATATTTTTCAGGTGGTCCCCTCGCAACGCTGGGCACAAGATTTCACCCTGCCGCCGTTTACGCTGTACCGCGCCTTGCGGCGCACAAACCCTTCGCCCTATATGTTCTACTTCAACTTCGGCGGCTACCAGATAGTGGGGGCCAGCCCCGAGATTTTGGTGCAAGTAATAGGCGATCGGGTCACGATTAGGCCCATTGCCGGCACCCGAAAACGCGGTGCCAATGAGGCTGAGGATTTGGCGCTGGAAAAGGAGCTGCTGGCCGACCCGAAGGAATGTGCCGAGCACCTGATGCTGCTGGACCTTGGCCGCAACGACGTGGGCCGCGTCGCCAAAATCGGCACGGTGGACCCGAACGAGCAATT
>JALWPC010000050.1 GCA_026995265.1 Paracoccaceae bacterium | reverse complement strand
CATCACCAATAGCGCCGCCGATGGTCGCCCCGATGAGCCCGCCAACAACCGCCCCGCGGCTATCGCCACCGATGGCGCGGCCAAGCACCGCCCCGATGCCCGCCCCGGCGGCAATGCCGGTTGCGGTGTTGTTTGTGGTGCCGTCCGGGTTGGTGCAGGCGCTTAGGCCCATACCGGCGACCAGTGCGACCACGATAGGGGTTTTAATAATAGACATGAGAATACCTCTCCAATTTGCCAAAAAAACTGCAGGCGTTAAATACAGGGTATTTTTATGCCGTCTATCCAAAAATACCAGCGAAAAGCCCGGGGCTTTGAAAATGGGCGGAGGATTGCCGAGTTATCCTGTGGCATCCAGTCGTGCGGATTCACGGGCCAGAAGGGCGCGTTTGACCGGCAGGCCCCAGTGATAGCCCCCCAACGCGCCGGATTTTCTGAGCACACGGTGGCAGGGGATGAGCCAACTCACAGGGTTGTGGCCCACGGCGGTGCCGACCGCGCGCACGGCTTTTGGCTTGTTGATTTTGCGGGCAATATCGGAATAGGTGGTCACATAGCCCGAGGGGATATTGAGTAGCGCTTCCCAGACTTTGAGTTGCAATGGGGAGCCGGACAGCAGGAGCTTGGCCTCGCCCTTGGCTGCAAGTGCGGCCTCAACCCAATGCCGCATGGCGCCGGGGGCCTCGCGGAAAGTGGCCTTTGGCCAGCGGGAGAAGAGGTCCGCCTCGGTGGCTTCACGGCCTGTTTCGGCGGCAAAGGCCAGCGCGCAGATACCCCGTTGGGTGGCCATGGCCAACATGTCGCCAAACGGGCTGTCAAACCAGCCATGGGAGATGGTCAGGCCCTCGCCGCGCCGCGCATACTCGCCCGGGGTCATCGCCTCCCAAGTGATGAACAGGTCATGCAGGCGGGAAGGGCCGGAAAGGCCGGTGGAAAGGGCGGTATCCAGCAGGGTGTGGCGGGTGGCCAGCATTTCGCGGGCCTGATTGAGCGTCAGGTATTGCAGGTATTTCTTCGGGGAAACCCCCGCCCATTGGCGAAAGGTGCGCTGGAAATGGGCCTCGGACAGGCCGGTGGCGGCGGCGACGTCCTTAAGCGAGGGCTGCGCGGTGGCGTTGGCGTCGATATAGTCGATGGCGCGCTTGATGAGGGCATAGTGGTAGGCATTGGTCATGGGGCGAGCATAGCGGGGCGGGCGCGGTTTGCCACCCGAAACTTGCGGGTTGCAGGGGATGGCGGGCTTAAGCCCGCCCTACATTTCGGCTTGCAATTCAGGGTTTTGGCGTGGCAGGTAGGGGCATGGGTAAACAGCTTGATTATAACACCATTTATGCGATTTTCTCTAAGTTTCGCGAGAGCGAACCCGCGCCGAAGGGCGAGCTGAACCATGTGAACGCCTACACGCTTCTGGTGGCGGTGGCGCTGTCGGCCCAGGCCACCGATGCGGGGGTGAACAAGGCGACGGAAGCGCTGTTCAAGGTCGCCGATACGCCTGAGAAAATGCTGGCGCTCGGCGAGGATGGGCTGATTGAGCACATCAAAAGCATCGGGCTTTACAAGACCAAGGCCAGGAATGTGATCAAGGCGGCGCGGATATTGGTGGATGAATTTGGCGGCAAGGTGCCCAGCAGCCGGGCGGCGCTGGTCAGCCTGCCCGGGGTGGGGCGCAAGACCGCCAATGTGGTGCTGAACATGTGGTTCAAGCAGCCCACGCAGGCGGTGGACACCCATATCTTCCGCTTTGGCAACCGCACGGGGGTGGCCGTGGGCAAGGATGTCGACGCGGTGGAGCGGGCGATCGAGGACCATATTCCGGCGGAATTCCAGCAGCACGCCCACCACTGGATGATCCTGCACGGGCGTTATATCTGCAAGGCGCGCAAGCCGGTTTGCAGCAATTGTATCATCGCGGAATTCTGCGATTCAGAGGATAAAGAGCTATGAGCAAAAAGTTTCAGGTGGTTGGCATTGGCAATTCCGTTGTGGATGTGCTGAGCCATGTTGAGGACGCATTCCTGACCGAAAACGGCATTGAAAAGGGCATTATGACCCTGATCGACCTTGAGCGGGCGGCGGCGATTTACCGGAAAATCGGGCCGTCCATCGAGATTTCCGGCGGCTCGGCGGCCAATACCATTGCCGGGCTGGCGCAACTTGGGGTG
>JALWPC010000049.1 GCA_026995265.1 Paracoccaceae bacterium | reverse complement strand
CTGGTGCGCTGTGCACGCTTTCGCTCAGCTTCAATAATGACGGGCCTTTGGGCACCTTTTTCAGGTATATCTGCGATAACGGCACCTATGTGGCGCGCTATGACGACCTGTTCGACGGCTACGATAACCAGATTGATTTAACCGGCGTGGCAATGTCTTCCAACGGCATTGAGCTGATTGACCGCGAATTTATCGCGGCGATAACCGAAGGGCGCGCCCCCAATGGTTCGGTGGCCGATTGCCTGCCCTGCATGGAAACCCTGCACCGGATCGAGGAACGCTTTAATGGTTAAGATACTGGCAACCGGGGGGGCCGGATTTATTGGCAGCCATGTGGTGCTGGAGCTGCTGAACAGTGGCTACGAGGTGGTGGTTTTTGACAATCTGAGCAATTCCTCCCGTGCCTCTATCGAGCGGGTCGCGCGGCTGACCAATGGCACGCCGGAATTTGTAGAAGGCGACATTCGCGACGCGGCGGCGCTGGATGCGCTTTTTAAGGCCCATGACATTACGGCGGTGATCCACCTTGCCGGGCTGAAGGCTGTGGGAGAATCTGTGGCCCACCCGGAGCAATATTACGATGTGAATGTGGCCGGCAGCACAACGCTTTTCAACGCCATGCTGCGCCACGGGGTGAAGCACGGGGTGTTTTCCTCCTCTGCCACGGTTTACGGCGAGGCCGAGGTGATGCCGATGCCCGAGACCACGCCCACCGGGCCGGTGAACCCTTATGGCAAAACCAAGCTGATGATCGAGCAGATTCTGACCGACATCACCAGCATCGGGCCGGGCTGGCGCTCTATGATCCTGCGCTATTTCAACCCCGTGGGGGCGCATAAATCGGGGCAGATCGGCGAGGACCCGCTGGGCTTTCCCGATAACCTGTTCCCGTTCATTGCGCAGGTGGCAACGGGGCGGCGCGCGGTGCTGAACATATTCGGCGACGATTACCCCACGCCGGACGGAACCGCGATCAGGGATTATATCCACGTAATGGACCTGGCGCGCGGCCATGTGCTGGCGATAGATTATCTGCTGTCCGACAAGGCGGTGGACAATGAAACGCCGGTGGTGAACCTTGGCACGGGGAAAGGCTCCAGCGTAAAAGAGGTGCACGCGGCCTGGGAAGCGGCCTGCGGCTTTGACATTCCGGCGCAAATCGCACCGCGCCGCGCCGGGGATGTGACGATTTATTGCGCCGACGCGGCCAAAGCCAAAGAGATGCTCGGCTGGGAGGCGGAATTTGACCTGGCCAAAATGTGCGAGGACCATTGGCGCTGGCAGAAAGGCAACCCCGAGGGCTATCGATAGCACTGGTAATGCCGAGCGCCTATGCCTATGTGTAGGGAGCAAGACATAAGGATTTGCCGTGACCATAGTTGAAATTTTCGTCGTTCTGTCGCTCTATATTTATGTGCTGTTCCGCCTGCCGGAAATGCGGATTGCCGGCACAATCATTGCCGCCGTGCTGATTGGCGGTATTGTCTACTATGCCTTTACCGCCCCTTCGGCCCCTGAAGAGGAGCTGAACCGGATTTCGGTCAGTGAAATCGCGCTGGAAGAAGTGGACCTTGCGCTGGACCCGCGGGTAAGCACCCTGAGCGGGCGGGTGGTGAACCATTCTGAATCCTATACCCTGACCGGCATCGGCTTTGACGTAAAGCTCTATGACTGCGCGGCAGAAGATACCCCGCTGGGGGAATGCTTCATCATCGGCGAAGACAAAAAGGAGGCGCGGTTGAGCGCACCGCCGGGGCAGCTTAGGGCCTTCAAAGCCGCGCTCATCTTTGCCAACCTGCCCGATGTAGAAGGGGTTTTGCGCTGGGATTACGAGGTGACCGCCCTGCGGGCGCTTGCGGTTGTCGCACGCTGAAAATTTTACCTTTGGATTGCGAAAACCTGCTATAATTGCGGCATTAAAACCGCAATTGTGAGAATTTTTTATGTCAGTATTTCGTTTTACCGCCGTTATGGCGTTGATTTTACTTGCTTTTCCAAGTTTTGCCCAGCAAAGCCCGATTCCCGCCCGCCGCAGCATGGCGCTTGAAAGCACCGACCTTTACGGCGGTGACATACGCACAATTCTAAACACCACGCTGGATATTTGCGAAAACGCCTGCCTGGAGGCCGACAGTTGCGCGGCGTTGACATTCAACCAGAAAAAG
>JALWPC010000048.1 GCA_026995265.1 Paracoccaceae bacterium | reverse complement strand
AATAGTGCTACTACTATTGCAGAATTGGAGGCAATCACATGGTAAGGAAATTATTAGCAGTGTTTAATATTATAGTTTTAGGTATATTTATTATGCCTTTTAGTGTTGGTGGTATTCATAAGAGAAACCCTAAAAATGTATCAGTAACATGGAGTATCTTTCACCCTTTACTTGTACTGTTTAAATGGGGTATGTGGATACAAGTTTGGTTATTAGCTTTTGTCTTTTTGGTAGTGTCAGTTATCACTAAAAACGGTTGGTTTATGAAAGTATCATATAGTTTAGACCAGCTTGGTAACACTGTTGCTAATGGACATCAAGATTATACATTCTCAGGCAGACTAGGTGAGAAGATAAAGTCAGGTAAAGCTAACTACTTTGAGAAAGTATTTTGTAAATCTTTATCTACACTTGACCCTACATCAGATGCACATTGTGTAGATAGTATAGGATATTAGTATGATGACAACAGGGAACTTAATCGTTGATGTAACTATAATCTCAGTTACAGTAGTTATTGTAGCTATTGGGTTATACATAGATTTTACAAAGAATTAATATGAGTTGTAAATGTAGTACTTGTTATAAGTGTGGTTTTAAGCAAGAGAACATGTTATTAGTGCAACTAGATAATGGTACATTTATTAAAGTTTGTAGAGACTGTGAAAGGATTAGTAATGTGGAGAAAGCATAGAGCAACTACTAGACTATTAGCTTTATCTATACTGTTTTGTTATATCTATGCAGTATACACCTCAGCTAGTAGTTCTGTAGTAAGCACTACGGGTTGGATAGCATTTAGTAGTCTATTAGTATTAACTTTCGGTTTAAATAGCTTAGACAAGCTTATAGAGCTTATTAAAGCATGGAGAAAATAGTATGTTAAATAAGATATATATTGCAGTAGGTATTGCAGTAGTATTCATTGCTATGTTGTGGCTTGCTATGAGTGTAGGTGGTAAAGTAGAGTCTTTAAAAAGAGATAAAGATAATCTACAGTTTCAACTAAAGTATGCTCAAAAGCAAATAGATACATACAAGAAAGAATTAGAGCTTAATGAAGCTACACTAGAGAAACTAAGAAAGGAGTTAGACGATGTTAAAGATAAGCTATACAAAGCTAAATCTGGTACTAGCCTTGATGGTATTAGCTTTTAGTGCATGTAGTACCAAAGAATATATCCCTGAACCACTTAATTGCCCAAAGTTAGAAATCATTGATTTACCTAGTAGAGTTAATCTCAAAGATACTTTAGTTCTAGGTCATACTAATGTATTTAACTCAGATACTAACTTATCAGTTATCTATACTAATATACAAGATGATAATCAGTATGCAATTATCAATGGCTTAGTTATGCCTATGGAGATGTTAGTAGAGATAATTGATTATGTAGCAGAGCTTAGGACTAAGATAGAGCTATATAATAATAAGGTAATAGCCAATGAATGATGAAATATTGCAAAAGTATATTACTAAGTTTGAGCTATTATCTCAAAAGGTAGATAGTCAAGCAGTAGAAATATCATCTATTAGAGAAGACCATAATCACCTATATGACAGAGTACTCGGTAATGAGACTAAGTATATGCCAGCTGTTAAGTCTGCTTTTGAAGCTAAAGATGCTACTATTAACCTATCTAAGCAAATGGATGTATTGCAACAGATATTAGAAGCTTTACATAAAAGAAATGATGATAAAGATAAAGAAGATAGTAAACGTTGGGGAGCTATTGAGAAATACATAGAAGAACAAAGAGACATGGAGCTTAGAGAAGCTATGCTAGAGGGTAAGAGACAAACATATAAATGGATAGTGTCTGTATTTGGTGTAGCAGTGTTATCTGGTATAATAGCTTTATTTACTTATCTGATTAATACAGTACATAGTATTGATAAAGCAGTTGTTATTAACTCACAACAGCATAAGAAAGTAGAACATGATAAGGATGATGATGAAAACGATGGTGAGTAAACATTTTAGTTTAGATGAGGTATCTTGTAACTGTGGTTGTGGACAATCTATTGTAGATGAGGTTATGATTGATAAGATTGAGCAAGCTAGAGTATCAGCTAGAATACCTTTTCAGATTAACTCATGGAATAGATGTGAAGAGTATAATAAGAAGATAGGTGGTTCTAAGAACTCTTCTCATGTTGTAGG
>JALWPC010000047.1 GCA_026995265.1 Paracoccaceae bacterium | reverse complement strand
AGCTAATGCTTTAGCTTTAGATACTATTTTGTACACTGATAAGGGAACTACTACTATAGGTAATTGTAAAGTAGGAGATAAGATATTTGCTCCTAATGGACAATTAGTTACGATAACCCATAAAAGCGAAGTATTTACTAAAGATACCTATGTTATAGTTCTAGAAGATGGTAGAAAATTAAAAGTATCCATAGATCATATAAATAATATATTAATTAGGGATAATAAAGACAATAACTCTTTCACTGAAAAAAACTTAACTACGGAAGAATTACTTAAGCTACCTATACATAGGTACTTGAATGGAGAAAAGGTAGATAATCTTTATATAAAAACTACAAAGCCTTTAGAGTATTCTAGGAAAGTAAAAACATTGGATCATTACGGTGCAGGGTTTGCTCTAGGAAAAGCTGTAAAGGGTAAAGAAGCTAATCTAGCACCTGTGCATAGGGTATCAGAGTACGATGCTAGATTAGCTACTATACAAGGTATTATGGATGCTTCTGGATGCGTACTAGATAACATAGCTACTTTCGTACACCCAAACAAGTTAGTAGTAGATTCTTTAGTAACCTTGGTTAGATCGTTAGGAGGATATGCTAAAGTATATTCGGAAAAAACTACATTTAAAGTTAAAGTATTAGCTGATTTTCCTCTGTTCAGTTCTAACAAAGTACAATATAAAAAAGATAAAGTAGATAAAGTAGCTATAAAAAAGATTACCAAGATACCTACAATAAAAACACAATGTATTGCTGTAGATAGTGAAGATCATTTATTTCTAGCAGGTTCTTTTATTCCTACTCATAATACTAATATTCGAGGAGTTAGATATAAAGGATATCGTCCTGATATTGCTATACTAGATGATATAACAACTAACGAAGCTATTAACTCTGAAACTATTCAGAATACTATTAATGATAATTTCTATAAATCGGTTATACCTGCATTACATCCTACTAGATTTAAGATATTTTTTATTGGTACACCTATCAGTGAAAAAGATTTAATAAACCAGTTAACCCACAATAAAACTTGGACAGTACATAAATTTCCAATAGTCGATAAATTTCCTTGCAGTAAAGAAGAATTTAAAGGTAACTGGTCCGATAGATTTCCTTATGAAGCTATACAAGATATTTATAGTACCTATAAGGAATCAGGTAAAACTCAAGACTTTTTTCAAGAATATATGCTAGAACTTACTGATTTGTCTACCTTACTGGTAGAAGAAGAAGATATTAAATGGTTTGATTTAAGCTTAATTTATAAAAATAAAGAAGCCTATAACTACTATATTAGTACTGACTTTGCAACTAGTACCAAGAAATCTGCCGATTACTCTACTATAGGTGTATGGGCAGTATCTAGTAACAACGATTGGTTATTGGTAGATGGTCAATGTCTTAGACAAACTATGAGTGAGAATCTAGATGACTTGTTTAAGTATGCCGCTAAATGGAAGCCTCTAAGTGTCGGTATCGAGAGTTCTGGACAACAAGGAGGGTTTCTATCAATCATACAAGAAATGATGCTTAAGCGTAATATATGGTTCCAATTAGCTAAAAGAAAAGGTAGTAAAGAGATAGGTATTAGACCTTTAAAAGACAAGGTACAAAGATTTGTTACTGGGGTACAGCCTAAGTTTAAACAAGGAAAAATATGGCTACCTAGATCAGAAACTATAGAAAAGGTACAACCTAAGTTACATGGGCTAGTAGAAGAATTAACTAACGAGTTATCTAAATTTACTTTAGCAGGGGGGGTGAAAGCTCTTAAACATGATGATGCTATAGATTTATTGAACCAATTAAGTGAAATGGATATATACACACCTTCTGAAGAAACAGCCAGTACAAAAGAAGTTATGGACGATAGTGGACTAATATGGACACTTGATGACGATGAAGACAGTACTAGCACAGGCTCTGACAATTTAATCTTCTAGTTCTTTATGTTATAATAAAATCATTGAATTTTAAGGATTTTTTATGCTTGTTAGTGATGTACTACAATTAGCTAAAACAGGTGAACTACGTAATTTAGCAGTTAAAGATGATGATCAGATTGTATTGGATTATTTAAATCTAGGTATTATCGAACTGTACAAGAGATTTCCTCTTAATATAGAAGAGTATGTATTTGAAAGAGTATTAACTACTAATCTT
>JALWPC010000046.1 GCA_026995265.1 Paracoccaceae bacterium | reverse complement strand
GCCAGTTGGTGGCCGCTGAACACCTCGGGCGCAAGGCTGATGCGGATATACCCCTTTTCCCGCGCCTCTTGCAGATAATTCACCACCGTGGCCCGCGACACCTCCAGCCGCTTGGCAATCTCCGCCTGGTTCAGCCCGTCATGGTAATACATCCACGCCGCCTCGATCACGATGCTCTCGCCACTCACCTGCGCGGTGTTGCGTCTGCGGGTCATTCCGGCCATATCAGCTCCTTTTTATTTATTTGACACTATGTGCTGACATTTGTCAAAATGTATGCTTAAAGGGGGCAACTTCAAGAAAGGGGTTCGGCATGGTCCTTAACAGATGGAACGACGATGAGGCAAAGAAATTCATGGATGCGGCCGGGGATGACCCTGCCGACCGCGAGTTGGCGCTCAGGGTTTACACCTCGCGGCTGATCGGCGGCGACCAGAACCTTGTGCTGCACGGGGGCGGCAACACCTCCTGCAAGCTGGAGCGTCCCGATATTTTCGGCGAGGCCGAAAGGGTGCTGCATGTGAAGGGCTCAGGCTGGGATCTGGGCGTGATCGAGGCCGCGGGCCTGCCCGGGGTGCGCCTTGAGCCGCTCTTGAAACTGCGGGCGCTTAATGCCCTTTCCGATGAGGACATGGTCAACCTGCAGCGCGCGAACCTGTTGGACAGCACCTCGCCGAACCCCTCGGTGGAGACCCTCCTGCACGCCTTCCTGCCCCATAAATATGTGGACCACACCCACGCTTCGGCCATGCTGGCCCTGGCCGATCTGCCCAATGTAGAAGCGGTGGTGCAAGAGATTTTCGGCGCGCGCCTGGTGTGCGTGCCCTTCATCATGCCCGGTTTCGAGCTGGCCAAGGTCGCCGCCGAAGTTTACGAGGCCAACCCGAATGTGGAAGGCCTGATCCTCATCAACCACGGCCATTTTGCTTTTGGTGACAGCGCGCGTGAAAGCTATGACCGCCTGATTGCCCACACCAACGCGGTGGAGGCATGGCTGGAAAAAACCGGCGGGCTGGTGCCAGCCGAGGCCACGGGGCGCTCGGAAGAGATGGAGGCCAGGGCGGCGGGCATTCTGCCGATGCTGCGCGGCATTATCGGCGAGCGCAACGCCGAATTCACCGGCAACCGCGATTGCCCGATGCCGGTGATGAACCTGCGCACCGGCGCGAATGTGCAGGAGTTCCTCGCGCGGGATGATCTCGCCACCCTGAGCCGCCGCGGGGTCGCCACCCCGGACCATGTGATTCGCACCAAGAATTACCCGCTGTTTCTGACGCAGGAAATCATGGCTGGTGGCCGTGAGGCCGTTGCCAGGGCGGTGGATGACTACATCGCCGAATACACCGAATACTTCACCACCAACAACGCCCGTTTGGGCGGCATTAAAACCATGCTGATGCCCACGCCGAACCTCGCATGGATCGAGGGCGTCGGCGTGGTGGGCATTTCGGCCAACGGCAAAGCGGCCTCGGCGGCCAGCGACCTGGCGGCGCAGAACATGAACGTGATGACCAATGGCGAGGCCTGCGGCGGCTTCCATCCGGTTTCGCCAGAGCAGCTATTTGACATGGAATACTGGTCGCTGGAGCAGGCCAAGCTGGGCAAGGGCAAGCCCCCCGCCATGCAGGGCCGCGTAGTGATGATCACCGGCGGCGGCGGGGCTATCGGGCTGGCGACGGCAGAGGCGTTTGCTGCGCTGGGGGCCAATATTTTCATTGTGGACCTTGAGCAAAACGCGCTCAACGCGGCGCTGGAAACCCTCGGCGCGGGCCATAGCGGCATTGCTATGGACATCACGGTGGAAGGGGCGGCTGGCATGGCGATGGACGCCTGTATCCGTGCCTTTGGCGGGCTGGATATTCTGGTATCCAACGCTGGGGCCGCATGGACGGGCGAAATGGCCGCCCTGCCCGACGAGACCCTGCGCAAAAGCTTTGAACTGAATTTCTTCGCCCATCAGAGCTTTGCCAAAGCGGCGGCGAACCTTTTTGCCGCGCAAGGGCGCGGCGGGCAGATATTGTTCAACGTCAGCAAGCAAGCCGTGAACCCCGGCAAGGGCTTCGGAGCCTACGGCATCCCGAAAGCCGCCACCATGTTCCTGCTGCGGCAACTGGCGCTTGAGCTGGGGCCGATGGGTGTGCGGGTCAACGGCATCAACGCCGACCGCATCCGCTCGGGCCTCCTGGACGAAGGTTTTGTGGCCGAGCGCGCCAAAGCGCGGGGGGTGGACGAGGCGACCTACATGGCGGGCAACCTGCTGCGCCGAGAGGTAGAAGCCAAACACGTAGGCGATGCCTTCGTAGCGCTGGCCCTGTCCGAGCGCACCACGGCCCATGTGATGACAGTGGACGGGGGCAATATCGAAGCGGCGCTGCGGTAGCGGGTGTGCTTGCACACCCTGCGCTGACGAGGTGGCTCGGTTATTTCTCGCAATTTTGCCTACAAATTGCTGGGGTGAGGGTCGCCGAGGAAGCGCACGCTCGGGACTGTCCCGAGGGTGGCTTGGTTTCGGGGAGCTAAAGCCCCCCTCAACCAAGCCATTAGGAGGGGGATTTCATCCCCCTCGCGCAAGCGCTCACCCCCTAGGATATTTGGACAATTTGGAAAGAATTAGCGCCCACCGCGCTTTTTGCCCCGCAGGCTCACACCCGGGCTATTGCGCCCGCTTCTGGCCCTCACACGCGGGCCATCGGGCTTTTCGCCTTGGGGCCGCGCCGTTGGTTCGCGCTTGATCCCGAGCTGATCTCGCAGGATTTTCGGGCGGACTTCTTCGACCCCGCCGCGGGCAAGGTCACCAAGCTGGAACGGGCCGTAGGAAATGCGGATAAGGCGATTCACGATCAGCCCCACCGCCTCCAACGCCCGCCTGATCTCGCGGTTTTTGCCCTCACGCAGCCCTATCGTCAGCCACACATTGGCCCCGCTCTGGGTGTCAAAATCCACAGACATCGGCTGAAACCGCTCCCCGGCAATGGTGATCCCGTCGCGCAGCGGCTGCAAGCGCTGGTCCGAGGCATTGCCGTTGGCCCGCACGCGATACTTGCGCACCCAGCCCGTGGAGGGCAGCTCCAGCCGCCGCTTCAACTCGCCGTCATTGGTGAGCAAAAGCAGCCCCTCGGAGGTGAGGTCCAGCCGCCCGACGCTCATTACGCGCGGCAGCTCCGGCGGCAAGCGGTCAAACACCGTCGCGCGGCCTTTTTCATCCCGCGCCGAGGTCACCAGCCCCGAGGGCTTGTGATAGCGCCACAGCCGCGCGGGCTCAGCCGCCGCCACAGGCCGACCGTCCACCAGAATGTCATCGGCATCGGTCACGTTCAGCGCCGGGCTCTCCAGCTTACGCCCGTTCACGCTCACCCGCCCCGCCTCGATCATCCGCTCCACTTCGCGGCGCGAGGCCACCCCGGCGCGGGCCAGCCGCTTGGCGATCCGCTCGCCCTTTTTCACATCTTTTTCCATAGGCGCGGGCATATACCCTTGCGCGCCGCTTGCCTAGGGGGGATTATGCAGCATGTCCGATTTCACCAGTTTCATGGATGTGGCCCTTGAGGAGGCCAAAGCCGCCGCAGAGCGCGGCGAGGTGCCCGTGGGCGCGGTGGTGGTGCAGGCGGGCGAGGTGGTGGCGCGGGCCGGAAACCGCACCCGAGAGCTGTCAGACCCCACCGCCCACGCCGAACTCCTCGCCCTGCGCCAAGCCTGCGCGAGGCTCGGCGAACGCCTCCCTGATTGCGACCTCTACATCACCCTGGAGCCCTGCCCCATGTGCGCGGCGGCGATAAGTTTTGCCCGCATCCGCAGGCTCTACTACGCGGCCAGCGACCCGAAATCCGGCGGCATCGAGCAAGGCCCCCGCCTCTATGCCCACCCGCAATGCCACCATAAGCCGGAGGTGTATGAAGGGCTGCGGGAAGCGGAGGCTGCGGCGCTGTTGAAGGGGTTTTTTGAGGGGCGGCGCTGAGAAAACAGGTGAGCCCCCCGAGCCTCAGCATTATATGCTCCCTGTATCAAACCGCCCAATAGGCCGCGCGAGAACCCTTTGCTGCAGCCACCCGCGCGCAACGAGACGCTATGCGGTTATTCACTTTGCTGGCTATTGAAATACTCAGCCGCCTCACTGACATTCTTGAACACCCTCCCATCAACCGATACTCCATCTGCGATCTTTACTATTTTACGACCCTTTAAGACCTTGCTCCACTCTTTGGGCTGTTTTGGTTCAACGCTGCCCGATGAACTGGATTTTGGGGACTGAGGGGTCGGGGTTTGCGCGGGATTATTTTGACCCCTCGCGATGGCGAGCATTTCAGCCGTCATTTCTGCGGTGTTAAGAATAGCGCTCGTTGCCTGTGCCCCCATAATCGACACAAGACCGCCAGCTATCATCAGCAGGCCCGACACTAAGGAAAACTTGCCCGTTACGACCATGGCCATATCATAGGAAGACTCAGAAGAAAATAACGTTGCGACTCCAAACATCGCCAGAAGACCACCGAAAACAACTGCTAACCAACTGACTCTCTCGATCCACTTCGTAACCATCCGCCCCGTTTCGTATGTCCGATCATAGCCAGCCATCGCACTATCCCCCTTTGTAAAATTGACACAAAAACCATAGCGGGGGGGGGGGGGAATCTGTCAATGAAAATACATCTAAGCGGGATTTTCGCATGGGCTTTGCTCGCCGTTGCGCCCCACCGGACCGATTGGCAACCGGGGGTTGAAAAGGGCCATTACGCCGGCACCACCTCTGCCGTGCTTTCAAGGTGCCACACTTTCGAGACAATCTGCCAGCCGTCTTCCCCCTTCACAAAGGCGAGGTGGTCCACAAACACATTCTCATGCGCTTGCAGCCGCAGCTTCACGCAGGCGCTTACGGGCGAGAGCCAGTCGATGCAAATCACCTCCTCCACCCGCTTTTGCCCCCGCCCCGCAGGCGAAGGGCGGCTGGCCACGTCGGCGCGGAAACTGGCGATCGGGTCAGGGAAAATCTTGCCCTCGTCGGCATCAAACAGGCTGGAGGCGGGGTGGAACACCGCGTCGAGCTTCTCCACATCGCAATAATAAATCGCGTCCAGATACACATCCACGGCGTTCAGCAGGTCTTTGGTCTTTTGCATGGGTCATCTCCTTTTTCTGCCAGCCTAGCCGCGCTTGACAATGGCGTAAATGCCAAACTATGTTAGGTTCTCGCCAAAAGGAGCCGCCATGCACCGCGTCAAAGCCCTCGCCTATAACGGCCTCTGCACCTTCGAGTTCGGCATCGCCACCGAGCTTTTTGCCCTGCCGCGCCCCGAATTCCCGTCGTGGTATAGCTTCGAAACCGTCGCCCTAGAGCCAGACATCCGCGCCACAGGCGGCCTGAAAATCCAAGCCGAAGGCACACTGGAAAGCCTCGCAGACGCCAACACCATCATCCTCCCCGGCTGGCGAGACCCCGCCGAGCGCCCTCCCGAGGTGCTCCTGCACGCCCTCCGCAACGCCCACCAAAACGGCACCCGCCTGTTCTCCATCTGCTCCGGCGTCTTCATCCTCGCCGCCGCGGGCCTGCTCAACGGCAAACGCGCCACCACCCATTGGCGCTATACCGGGGCCCTGCAAGCCCGCTTTCCCGAGATCCGCGTGCAGCCCGATGTGCTTTATGTTCAGGATGGCAGCATCCTCACCTCGGCGGGCAGCGCGGCGGGCATAGACGCCAGCCTGCACCTCATCCGGCAGGACCACGGCGCGGCGGTGGCCAATGCCGTCGCCCGCCGCCTTGTGCTGCCGCCCCACCGCGAGGGCGGCCAGGCCCAGTTCATCCCGCCAAGCACGCCCCGCACCGGCACCCCCATTGCCGCGCTCATGGATTGGGCGCGGGCCAACCTGCACCGCCCGCTGACCCTGCAAACCCTCGCCGAACAAGCCGCCATGTCCGAGCGCACCTTCCAGCGCCGCTTCCGCGCCGAGGCCGGCATGGCCCCCATGGCATGGCTGCAACGCGAGCGCCTGTTTCACGCGCAAACCTTGCTAGAAACCACCCAAGCCCCGCTTGCCGAAATCGCCCATGTGTCGGGCTATGACTCGCTGGACACCTTCCGCATCGCCTTCAAGCGCAGCCTAGGCACCTCCCCCGCCGCCTATCGCGCCCGTTTCGGGCAGGCCAGAAGGGCGGGCTAGGCCCCGGGTGTGCCTGCACACCCTGCGCCGAGGAGGTGGCCCGACTTTTTCTCGCAATTTTACGTATAAATTGCTGGATTGAGGGTCGCCGACGAGGCGCACCCTCGGGACTGTCCCGAGGGTGGCTTGCCTTCGGGGAGCTAAAGCCCCCCTCAGTCAAGCCATTAAAAGGGGGATTTCATCCCCCTCGCGCAAGCGCTCACCCCCTAGAGTATTTTTGAAAAATAGAAACAGGGCGCTTTTTCCTTAAGCCCCCGGCGCAACCCGTGTTAACGTCAATGGAATCAACATTCAAAAGGACTGTATTATGATCAAGCGTTTAGCCTTGCTGGCCCTGCTGGCCGCCCCCATGGCCCATGCCCAAAGCCTCACCGTCGAGCTTAACAAGCTTGAGGATGTCGAAACCGGCTGCCAGGCCTTTTTCCTGTTCAAAAACGACCGCACCGAAAACCTCACCGGATTTGAGATGTCGCTGGCCATCCTGTCGCCCGACGGGATTATTGACCGCCTGCTGACCATCGACGCCGCCCCCCTGCCCGCCCAGCGCACCACCCTGAAGCTGTTTGAGATACCCGATACGCAATGCGCGAACATCGGCGAAGTGTTGCTGCATGACATCCCCAATTGCACCCCGCAAAACGGCGACCCGCTGGATTGCTTCTCGTTCCTTGAGCTCAACTCCCGCGCCGCCGCGCCCTTGGTGAAGTAAGCCATGCTGGAGTTTTTCAAGGGGCTGATCAGTGATGGCGGGCCGGTGGTGGTGATACTGCTGGGGCTTTCGGTGGTCTCGCTCACCATCATCGCCTATAAGCTCTTCCAGTTTACCGGCGTGCTCTCGGGGCAAAAGCGCATTAACGCGGCGCTCACTCAGGTGCAGGCGCGCGATAACCAAACCGCGCTCAACGCCCTGAAGCTCAGGAGCCCCGCCGAGCGGGTGCTGGCCTATGCCATTACCGCCACCCAGAACCGAATGCCCCACGCCCTGCTCGATGCCGAGCTTCAGCGGCGCGGCAATGCCGAGGTGGAGGAGCTCAACCGCTTCATCCGCCTGCTGGAGGTCATCGCGCTGATCTCGCCGCTCTTGGGCCTCTTGGGCACGGTGCTGGGCATGATCGGCTCGTTTCAGGAGCTGGAGCTGGCACAGGGCGCGGCCGATGCATCGGTGCTGGCGGGGGGGATATGGCAGGCGCTGCTGACCACCGCCGTGGGGCTTGTGGTCGCCCTGCCCGCCGCCATTGCCGCCAGCCTGCTGAGCGCCACGGTGGAGCGCGTCACCCACAAGATCGAATCCGCCATTGGCCGCTTTAACCTGATCGTCAACGCCCCCGCCACACCATGAAGCTGACCCGCCGAAAAAGAAACATGGCGCTGATCACCCTGACTCCCCTTGTGGATGTCATGATGATTCTGCTGGTGTTTTTTATGGTGACCTCCAGCTATCTGGACCTTGACATGATGCCGATGGTGCAATCCGAAGCCGAGGGCGTGGCAGCCCCCGCTGGCCCTGCGCCAACGCTGCTGATCCGCATCACCGCCAATGGCGAGGCCCGCCTGCGGGGCCAGCCGCTCACGGTGCAATCGCTGGCCACGGCCCTGCAAGACGCCCCCAATGCCCGGGTGCTGATCCTGCCCTCGGGCGGGGCCAATGTGCAGGGGCTGGTTTCGGCCATCGAGACCGCCACCCGCGCGGGGGCCGACAATCTCCGTGTTGTGCGGCTGGAGGCGCCGGAATGAAGCTCAAGCGCCGTCGCCAACCGCCCCCGCAGGAAACCATCGTGTCGCTGATCGACGTGATCTTCTTCCTGCTGATCTTCTTCATGCTGGTGGGCCGGATGGACGCCACCGCGCCCTTTGAAGTCTCCCCGCCCGTCTCCACCGCGGGCGAGACCCTGCCCAAGGGGGGCACCACCATTGCCGTGGCCGAGGACGGCGCGCTGGCGCTCAATGGCGAGGCCATGGCCCGCCCCGCCCTGCTGGCCCGCATCCGCGAATTGCGCGCCCAAAAGCCCGGGCTTTTCGTGCGCATCAACGCCCATGCCGAGGCGCGGCTGACCAACCTGCTGCCGCTGGTCACGGCGCTGGAACAGGCGGGGGTGGAGGATGTTGTCCTCGTTGTCACCCCCCATCCGGCATGAAGGCGGCGCTCCTTTGGACCCTCGGCCTTGCGGCCTCGCTGGCGGCCCACGGGGCACTGTTTGCCTTTCTGGCGCTGGCCACCGAGCCCGACCCGCTGGTTGCCGCACCCACCCAGAGCGGCAAAATCAAGATGACCAGCTACGAGGTGCCGCAATCCAAGGCCGCCGCAGAGGAGGCCAAGGGCGAAACGCGGGTGCCCTCAGAGGCCAGGGCCCAGGCCCTCGGCCAGGGCCCCGTGCCCAGCCAGACCGCCACCGCCCAGCCCCTGCCGCAATCCGTGCAGCCCGCTGAGGCCCCGCCTGCCGAGCGCCCCTCGGCCCTCGTGCCGGAGAACGAGGCCATCGCTGCAATCCGCAATGAAACGGTGGTGGAAGCCAGCACGGGCAGCGGTGCGCCCACCCCTGCCCTGCGGGCCGAAGGGGCACAGGCCAAGGCCACACCGCCCGCCGCCGAGGCGCTGGCCAGCGCCGCCCCGCCACCGGCCACGCGGGCCAGCACCGCGCAGGGCGCACCGCTCACCGCCAGCCCCGCCGCCCCCGCCATGGC
>JALWPC010000045.1 GCA_026995265.1 Paracoccaceae bacterium | reverse complement strand
CGAGCCCCAGCCCGGCACCGCCTCAAAGCTGAAAATCCAGAGCGACGCCACCTCGCTGGAATGGCGGGACCGCTTCGAGGCGGACCTGAAGGCCTACGGCATTCCCGCTAGCGCCTACCGGCAAAAACAGCCGGAAAAGGGGCTCAGGAATGCGCTCAGGGTGCTGCCCGGCAAGCCCGCCAAAATAAACCGCTTTGGCTATAGTTGCTAATAGCGCCCCAGCTCCACCGCCACCCGCGCCAGCTCGGCCCCGCGAGCATCCAGCGCCACCACGTCGGCCTCATAGCGGTTGCCGCGCCCGCCCGAGCAGGGCGGCAGGTAGCCCGCAGAGGCATAGCGCCCGCCGGTGCGGGCGGCGGAAATCACCGTAGCGCCCGAGGGCAGATAGGCCATCATCCCGGGCACCGAGGGCAGCACTGCATCGGGGCCGGAGACCGGAAAGCCGATCACCCCGTGGCCCCCGTCCTCCGAGAGCGGCGGATAGCTTTTATCGTTGAACTCCACCCGAACCTGCGTGGTGCCCTCCGGCAGGCCATTCAGCACAAAAACCGGCGTCGCGCCGTCGCCGCCAAACAGGCGGCATTGCTGGCCTTCGGGCACGGTGACGCCGTTCCACGGCAGGGCCAGCTTCACGCTGAAACCCTCTGCATGGGCCATGCCAGCGGCCAGAACCAGTGCGGCGGTAAGAAATTTTCGCATAATCGCCTCCCTTTTGAGGCGTTTATAGCACGCCTAGCCCGCGTTTTCGACCGCCGCCACAATATCGTGAACCACGGCTTTCAGCAGCGCTTCATCGGTGCATTCGCCCATCACGCGGATCAAGGGCTCGGTGCCGGATTTGCGGATCAGCACGCGGCCGTCGACCCCGAAGCGCTCTTGGCCCGCGGCAATGGCGGCCTGCACCGAAGCCGCTTCCAGCGGCGCGCTGCCCTCTCCAAACCGCACATTCACCAGCAATTGCGGCACCGGCGCGAACACCTGCGCCAGGGTGCTGGCTTTCTCGCCGGTATCCACCATCGCCCGCAGGAATTGCAGCGCCGCGATCAGCCCGTCGCCGGTGGTCACGTAATCCCTGAGCACGATATGCCCCGATTGCTCGCCGCCGAGGTTATATCCCCCCGCCCGCATGGCCTCTACCACATAGCGATCCCCCACACAGGTGCGCAGCAGCTTCAGGCCCTTGGCCGCGAGGTGCCGCTCCAGCCCGAGATTGCTCATCACCGTGGCCACCAAAGTGTTGCCCTCCAGCTTACCCTCGGCGGCCATTCGGGTGGCGATCAGGGCCATAAGCTGGTCACCGTCGGCCACGGTGCCGGTTTCGTCGATGATCATCAGGCGGTCGGCGTCGCCGTCAAGGCAGATGCCAAGGTCGGCCCCCTCTTCCACCACGGTTTTCTGCGCAAGCTCGGGCTTCGTGGAGCCGCAATTATCGTTGATATTGAAGCCATTAGGCTTCACCCCAATCGGGATCACCTCGGCCCCGAGTTCCCACAAGACCTCCGGCGCGGTCCGATAAGCGGCCCCGTTGGCGCAGTCGATCACCACCTTCAGCCCGTCGAGCCGGAAGCGACGCGGGAAGGTGGTTTTGGCAAATTCCATATAGCGGGTCCGGTCGCCCTCCACCCTGTGGGCGCGGCCGATCTCGCCAGCGGCCACCAGCTCCGGCCTGGAATCCAGCAGCGCCTCAATGGCGTGTTCGGCCTCGTCCGAGAGCTTGAACCCGTCGGGCCCGAAAAACTTGATACCGTTATCATGGTGCGGGTTGTGGGAGGCGGAAATCATAATGCCGAGGTCGGCGCGCATGGAGCGGGTCAGCATCCCCACGGCAGGGGTGGGGACAGGGCCGAGCAGGTAGGCATCCATGCCCACGCTCAGCAGCCCGGCGGTGAGCGCGTTCTCTATCATATAGCCTGAGCGGCGGGTATCCTTGCCGATAATCACCCGCTTGCTGCCCTCATGGGAGGCAAAATATTGCCCGACAGCCGCCCCGAGTTTGAGCGCCATTTCGGCGGTCATCGGATGAATATTGGCGGTGCCGCGCACCCCGTCGGTGCCGAAATATTTGCGGGTCATGACCTAGGCCTCGTTAAGTGCGCGCCACAGCGCGACGGATTGCTTTGTCTCAGCAATATCATGCACCCGCAGCATCTGCACCCCCTGATTGAGCCCCTCCAGCGCTAACGTCACGGA
>JALWPC010000044.1 GCA_026995265.1 Paracoccaceae bacterium | reverse complement strand
ATAGAGGCCCATGGCGGCACCATCGAGGCCGGCAATACCGAAGAGGGTGGTGCAATGTTCACCGTTATGCTCCCGCAATGACAGTGCTGCACGGCACGGCTGTTGCCTATCAGGGGCGCGGGGTTCTGATTCTGGGCGCTTCAGGGGCGGGCAAATCCGGCCTGGCGTTGCAGCTTATGGCGCTTGGTGGGGTGCTTGTTGCGGATGACGCGGTGCAGGTTGCGCTTGCAAATGGCGAGGTTACACTCGGCTGTCCGGCCAATATTCACGGTATGATCGAGGCGCGCGGTGTCGGTCTCCTGTCTGTGAACGCAATTGAAAGGGCAACACTGGCTTTTGTGGTAGATTTGGACAAAACGGCCGCTGAACGTTTGCCCGAACCCCGAACGACTTCGGTTCTGGGCGTCGACTATCCGGTGGTATGGGGCAAAAACAATCGTGATTTGGCGCCGGTCATCCGGTGTTTATTGGGAGGTGGGCAGATAATGCCGACAAAATGAAAGTGGCAAGAAATGACGGCAAGCAAGAGATTGTAATTGTGACGGGGCCGGCCGGTGCCGGCCGCACCACCGCGATCAAAGCTATCGAGGATTTCGGGGTCGAGGTGATCGACAATCTGCCGCTCAACCTGATCAACCGGATTCTGTATGGCCCGCCCACGGGGGCCACGCTGGCCATCGGCGTCGATTCCCGCACCCGCGGGTTTTCCAGCGAGGCCCTGCTGGAAATCATCGAGAGTATCGAAAGTAATCCGCATTATTCCCCCACGCTTCTTTATCTCGATTGCAGCACCGAGACCCTGCTGCGCCGCTTTAGCGAAACCCGCCGGCGGCATCCGGCCTCGCCTCAGGGCACGCCCGCGAAGGGCATAGAGCAGGAGGTTGCCACGCTGAGAGACCTGCGGGAGCAAGCCGACATTGTGGTGGATACTACTGATCTCAGCCCCCATCAGCTCCGCGCCGAGCTGGCGCGCTGGTTTGATAAATCGGAAGGGCGCGGGCTGTCGGTGTCGGTGCAGTCTTTTTCCTATAAACGTGGCATGCCGCGCGGGGTGGATATGATGATAGACTGCCGGTTTTTACGCAACCCGCACTGGGACCCGGCCCTGCGCCCGCTCACGGGGCTGGCACCGGAAGTGGGTGCCTATGTGGCCGAAGACCCGCTCTTTGCGCCGTTTTTTGCGAAATTGCAGGATTTCGTCGCGCTGCTCTTGCCAGCCTATCAGGCCGAGGGTAAAGCCTATTTCAGCATCGGCATGGGCTGCACCGGCGGGCAGCACCGCTCGGTTTTTGTGGCGGAAAAGCTGGCGGCGGCTTTGGCGGAAAAGGGCTGGATGGTGAGCACGCGGCACAAGGAAATGGAGCGCTGGCCAAGGGAGGGGGCGCAGAAATGATCGGCATTGTGATTGTCGCCCATGGCGGGCTGGCGGCGGAGTATCTGGCGGCGATGGAGCATGTGGTGGGGCGCAAGCCCGGCACGCGCGCGATTTCCATTTCGCGGGGGGATGACCGCGCCGCCAAGCAGGCGGAAATTCGCGCCGCGGTGCAGGCGGTGGATGACGGCGACGGCGTGGTGGTGGTGACGGACCTGTTCGGCGGCACCCCATCCAACCTGGCGATCAACGCTTGCGAAAGCGGGGCGCGCAAGGTGATTTATGGCGCCAATCTGCCGCTGCTGCTCAAACTGGCGAAATCGCGGCACCTGCCGCTGGAAGACTCCGCCAGATGCGCCTGCGAGGCGGGGCGTAAGTATCTGAATTCTATGGAACCTTGCAAAAAGGATGCTGGTTGAATGATCCTTGATATAAAAAACGAAAAGGGCCTGCATGCGCGGGCTTCGGCCAAGTTTGTCGAGGTGTGCGAGCGCTTTGACGCCACTGCCACCGTCAGCAAAGACGGGGAAACCGCCAACGGCGATTCAATCATGGGGCTGCTGATGCTGGCCGCCTCCAAAGGCACCCAGATTGAGGTGACCACCGAGGGGCCGGAAGCCGAGCAATTGATGACCGCCCTTTACGCACTGGTAAATGATTTTTTTGGCGAGGACAGGTAGGGCGGGCTTCAGCCCGCCACACGCCTAGCGCGTCGGCACCGGTGTGCCGTCGCGGTAATCATAAAACCCGCGCTCGGTTTTGCGCCCCAGCCATCCGGCCTCTACGTATTTCACCAAAAGCGGGCAGGGGCGGTATTTGGTGTCGGCCAG
>JALWPC010000043.1 GCA_026995265.1 Paracoccaceae bacterium | reverse complement strand
AGACTTTGTGGGACAGAACTAAGGACTTTGCAAAATCTGTTGCTGATGTATACACTTTAAATCTTTTTGATTTTAATGGGAAAGGTAGAGGATTAGGAGGATTTGGTATGGATGTATATCAAGGAACCTTTGGAGGTTCTTTGTATGACCCTAGAACATTAAAAGATGAAAACAAGCCTGAACGACCTAAAGTAGAACAGACTAAAGTAGAGAGTGCAGCTGGTATGGGAGCAGTATCTGGAGGAGGTATGGAAACATTTGATGAGGAAGCAGCTAAGAAAAAGAAACTGAAAGCTAAGAAAAAAGGAGCTACTGCTCTACAAATTCCTATGCAAAATACTAAAGCTCCTAAGACTACATTAGGTCTAAATACAGGAAGTACTACTGGTATTCAATTATAGATTAGGAGTAAAAGATAATGGGAAAAGTACAAGAAGTATATAATAATTTTAAAGATACATTTAATTTTGGAAAGGATATTGGTAAAAATATTCTAAGTAATCCTAAAAAAGCAATAGATAATCCTATAGCTGCTGTATTACCTCCAGCTAAAAAACCTACTACTGAGACAGTAACAATAGAAAGTACCTCAGGTATTGGGGCAGTATCTGGAGGAAGTATAAATACTTTTGATGAAGAAGAAAAAAGAAAGAAGAAGCTCATGACTAAGAAAAAAGGAGCAACTGCCTTACGAATTCCTCTACAAAACCTTGAGGCTCCTAAAACTGCATTAGGTTTGAACACAGATAATTCTACTGGTATCCAAATATAGGAGAAATATAATGGAAAAAGAACAAGAAGTAACAGCCAAACAGCTGTATGATAATATAGTACCTTATAGGGAAAGCTTAGAGAAGGAATGGAAAGATGCTAGTCAGTTAACTATACCCTACATATTCCCTAGAGATGATTCACAGGATGAAAGTACTACTATGCCTACACCTTACAATAGTATAGGTAGTAGTAGTGTTAATGTACTAGCAAGTAAACTACTAATAGCTCTACTACCTCCATCAGGTGTATTCTTTAGATTACTTCCTGACTTTGATGTAATAGCTGAGATGTCTTCTGATGAGAAAGCTATGCTTGATAGTGAACTATCTAAAGTAGAACAAGATGTAGTAGAACTTATTAATAGACAAGCACTAAGAGTACCTACATATGAAGCTATTAAACTGCTAATAATAACAGGTAATGCTATGATGTATAAAGTACCTAATGGGACATTTAAAGTATTTAGTCCTTACCAGTATGTAGTACAAAGAGATTATGTAGGTGAAGTACTATACTCTGTTATCAAAGAGAAGATGGGTTGGGATACTATACCTGATAAGGTTAAGGAACAACTAGCTAGTGTTGACAGGAAGTATGAAGAAGTAGATACAGAAGCAGAAGGTAAGAAACAAGTAGTGGTATATACTGCTATAGTAAGAGAAGGACCTGATAAGTATAAAGTATGGCAAGAAATTGAAGGTATCAAGATTGATGGTACAGAAAAGACATACTCTAAAGAGAAACTGCCTTACTTAATATTAAGATGGACTACTGTTAATAATGAATCATATGGGAGAGGATTAGTAGAACAATACTTAGGTGACTTAAGAAGCTTAGAAGGACTTACTCAGACTATTGTAGAAGGAGCTGGTGTATCAGCTATGCAACTATTTGGTTTAAGGCCAGGTAGTACTCTTAAAGTAGAAGACCTTAACAATGCTAAGAATGGTCAGTTTGTATTAGGAGATTTAGAGAGAGAAGTAACAACACTTCAAGTAAATAAAAATGCAGACTTACAAGTACCTCTACAACTAATGAGTCAATTAGAACAGAGAATATCTAAGGCATTCCTAAATTTAGGGGGTCAAATCAGAGATTCAGAACGGACTACATATGTGGTCGTCAAATTAATTTAAATAACTTGGGATGCTCATGGGCAAACCAGAAGGAAGGTAAACAATATGAAATATAGAAAGAATAATGAAGGTAAGAATAAATATACAGCAGGTCTATGGGATGGTGATGGTACTATCTATCTAAGAGATAATGGAAGTGGTGGACTCAGACTTACTATTGAGATATGTGGTGACTCTAGAATAAAGAAAGTTGAGGATACATTATTAGAACTATTTGACCACTATGGTTTTGGTAGAATAGATAGAAAATCTACTGGTATGATGTCTTGGGTTATAGAAGGAAAACAAGCAGTA
>JALWPC010000042.1 GCA_026995265.1 Paracoccaceae bacterium | reverse complement strand
GGCGGCACTAAGGTAGCACGAATCAGCAATGAAATTTGCAAAAACTTTAAAGTGCCTTTTAGACGTCAAGGAAGCGTCTAAACACCCCCAAACTTTACACTTTTTTTCAGCACAAATCGTCCTGGCGGGGGCACTGAGGAGGCGCTCGGGCATGAAGGAAGCGCCTAGGCAGCACTAAAGTAGCACAAATTAGCAATAAAATTTGCAAAAACTTTAAGCGCTCGTTTAGGCATCAAGGAAGCGTCTAAACACCCCCAAACTTTGCATTAATTTTTCAGCTAGAACCACCCTGACGGGCACCGAGGAGGCGGTTAGCCATGAAGGAAGCACCTAGGCGGCACTAAAGTAGCACGAATTAGCAATAAAATTTGCAAAAACTTTAAAGTGCCTTTTAGACGTCAAGGAAGCGTCTAAACACCCCTAAAGTTTACACTTTTTTTCAGCCATAATCGTCCTGGCGGGGGCACTGAGGAGGCGCTTAGCCATGAAGGAAGCACCTAGGCGGCACTAAGGCAGCACGAATCAGCAATGAAATTTGCAAAAACTTTAAAGTGCCTTTTAGGCATCAAGGAAGCATCTAAACACCCCCAAACTTTGCATTAATTTTTCAGCTAGAACCACCCTGGCGGGCACCGAGGAGGCGGTTAGTGGTGGAGGGAAAGCGTTAGGTGGGTGCAGGGGCGCGCGAGATTCGCGCCGCAAGCGGTAGTGTCGGCGATTGGCCAGTGGTACCTGTGCGCGGGCGGACGGAATGTGCTGCTTGCCCTTGGACGGACGCTGCAAAGCTTAAGCGCTTGCTTAAGCATGAAGGAATCGCCTAAGCACTGCCGAAGTTCGACTACTGGGCGGCAAAATGTTGCAAAAGTTTAAAGGGCCGTTTAGACGTCAAGGAAGCGTCTAAACACCCCCAAACTTTGCATTAATTTTTCAGCACGAATCATCCTGGCGGGGGCACCACCGAGGAGGCGCATAGATCTGAAGGAAGCGCCTAGGCGGCAGCACTAAGACAGCAGGAATTTGCCGTGAAAAATCTGAAAAACTTTAAACGCTCGTTTAGGCATCAAGGAAGCGTCTAAACACCCCTAAAGTTTACACTTTTTTTCAGCACAAATCATCCTGGCGGGGGCACTGAGGAGGCGCTTAGCCATGAAGGAAGCACCTAGGCGGCAGCACTAAGGCAGCAGGAATTAGCAATAAAATTTGCAAAAACTTTAAAGGGCCGTTTAGACGTCAAGGAAGCGTCTAAACACCCCCAAACTTTGCATTAATTTTTCAGCACAAATCGTCCTGGCGGGGGCACCACCGAGGAGACACATGGATCTGAAGGAAGCGCCTAGGCGGCAGCACTAAGACAGCACGAATCAGCAATGAAATTTTCAAAAAGTTTAAACGCTCGTTTAGGCATCAAGGAAGCGTCTAAACACCCCCAAACTTTACACTTTTTCTCAGCCATAATCGTCCAGGCGAGCAGCGAGGAGGCGCGCTCGGGCATGAAGGAAGCGCGCCTAGGCGGCAGCATTAAGGCAGCAGGAATTTGCCGTGAAAAATCTGAAAAACTTTAAGCGCTCGTTTAGGCATCAAGGAAGCGTCTAAACACCCCCAAACTTTGCATTAATTTTTCAGCACAAATCGTCCTGGCGAGCAGCGAGGAGGCGCGCTTAGCCATGAAGGAAGCGCGCCTAGGCGGCAGCACTAAGATAGCAGGAATTTACCGTGAAAATCTGAAAAAGTTTAAACGCTCGTTTAGGCATCAAGGAAGCGTCTAAACACCCCCAAACTTTACACTTTTTCTCAGCCATAATCGTCCAGGCGAGCAGCGAGGAGGCGCATGGATCTGAAGGAAGCGCGCCTAGGCGGCAGCACTAAGACAGCAGGAATTTACCGTGAAAATCTGAAAAAGTTTAAACGCTCGTTTAGGCATCAAGGAAGCGTCTAAACACCCCCAAACTTTGCATTAATTTTTCAGCACAAATCGTCCTGGCGAGCAGCGAGGAGGCGCATGGATCTGAAGGAAGCGCGCCTAGGCGGCAGCACTAAGGCAGCAGGAATTTGCCGTGAAAAATCTGAAAAAGTTTAAACGCTCGTTTAGGCATCAAGGAAGCGTCTAAACACCCCCAAACTTTGCATTAATTTTTCAGCACGAATCGTCCAGGCGAGCAGCGAGGAGGCGCATAGATCTGAAGGAAGCGCCTAGGCGGCAGCACT
>JALWPC010000041.1 GCA_026995265.1 Paracoccaceae bacterium | reverse complement strand
TCGCGGATGCGCTCCGGCGACACGGCGGTATCGAGGTAATCCCATATCGGCTTGCTGAATTCGGGCTGGAAACGGTCGGCGACGATCACCTCTTCATTGGGGCTTACCCCCTGAAAGGCCGTGTCAAACAGTCGCGGGTCGATCCCCTGCGCCAATGCCGTGGCCCGAAACCCCTGCCGCCAAGCATCAAATGCGCTTTGCGCAGTTGCTGGAAGGTTGAGGCAAAGGCATATGGTGGCGGCCAGAAGAAAACGGAAAAGCATTTTTATATGATACCTGTCAGTTCTTTGTTGAGAGAATGTGCTTATATAGCGGCAAGAATGCAAAATGATGCCCGGGCGGGCGGAGGAGATTATCATGCGGTTTACCAGAAGAAGCTTTATCAAGGCAACCAGCGCCAGCATATGCCTGCCAGCGATTGTCGGGCGGGCCTGGGCGGCGGAAGGCGGTGCGCCGCTGCCGATCCCCGAGGTGATGGACCTTGCGGGCGGCACCATGGGCGAGCTGACAGCGCAGCTTGGCAAGAGCCGGATGCTGCAAGGGGTGGAGACGGAAACCGCCGGTTATTCACAGGCTTTCTCTGGCCCGCTTATTCGGGTGAAGCGCGGGGAAACGGCGCGGCTCAAGCTTGGCAACACCATTGCCGAGCCGGTGTCGGTGCACTGGCACGGGATGTTTATTGAAGGCGCGCAGGATGGCGGGCCGCACAGCCCAGTGAACCCCAACGAGGTGCGGGATGCGGTGCTGGATATAGACCAACCCGCCTCCACCCTCTGGTATCACTCCCACATCATGGAGCGCACCGGCGCGCATGTCTGGTATGGCCTGGCCGGGATGCTCTGGGTGGATGACCCCGACGCCCCCGATAGCGGCTTGCCGAACACTTACGGCGAGGATGACATCCCGCTGGTGGTGCAGGACCGGATTTTCGGCAGCAATGGCGCCATGGTTTACACCCCGCGCGGGCCTTCGCTCATGCACGGTTATCGGGGCGACGAGATTCTGGTGAACGGCGCCATTCGCCCAGAGGCCTCGGTGCCCGCTGGGCTGGTGCGCTTGCGCATCCTGAACGGTTCCAATGCGCGGATATACCACTTCGCCTTTGAGGACGGCCGCAGCTTTGCGCAGGTCGCAACCGATGGTGGCCTGCTGCCAGCCCCTGCCACGATGACCAGCCTCACGCTCGCCCCTGCCGAGCGCGCCGAGATCGTGGTTGATTTCAGCGACGGGGCCGCGGTGCGCCTGCTTTCGGGACCGGATACCAATTCGCCCATGGGTGGCATGGGCGGCATGGGGGGCATGATGGGGGCCATGGCCAGCCCGCAAACGGATGCCAACGGCATGTTTGAAGTGATGCGCTTTGCTGTCAACACGGGCCTGGCGGCAAAGGTCACCGCGCTGGCCCCCACGCTGGCCGGGGCACCGGTGCCGGAGTTTGGCGAGCCCGTGCGGCGGCGCAGCTTCCGGCTTGATATGATGGGCGCGGGCGGCATGATGAGCATGATGGCGGGCGGCGGTGGCGGCATGGCCATTAACGGCGACAGCATGGATATGGGCGTGATCAACGTGGCCGCGCCGCTGAACGAAACCGAGATCTGGGAGATTTCTGCGGCCCAAATGCAACATCCGTTCCACGTGCACGGCACGGCGTTTCAGGTGCTGTCCAATGGCGGCAAGCCGGTGGACTCAGCCAAGGTCGGCCTGAAAGATGTGGTGCTGGTGGATGGAAAGGCCGAAATCCTGATCCGGTTTACCCGCACCGCCGATGCGGCCACGCCTTATATGTATCATTGCCACATTCTGGAGCATGAAGATGCGGGGATGATGGGGCAGTTTACCGTCGCTTAAGGGATGGTGCGCGGGGGACCACGCACCCACCGCGCGGGGGCTAGAGCATGGGGTAGCCGTGGGCGTGGAATTCGTCTGCGAAGTCTGTGTTGATGGTATCAAGCTGGGCGCGGGTGAACATGTCTTCAATGCGATACCCCTTCCCGCTTGACCCTTGCTTGGCGCGGGGCATGTGCGCGCCATCGTCGGGGAGGCCGAGCTGGCGTTGCAGGTTTTGGAAATCTGCCAAGAGGTGCTCTTGCCGTAAGATAATCCGCGCTTTGTAGGGCCGTTGGCTTTGGTAAAGCGCGTGGTTATGGGCCTGAATATACTGGCCGGTTTCAAAAAACCGTGCGATGCTTTTCCGGATGTCGGCCAGCGG
>JALWPC010000040.1 GCA_026995265.1 Paracoccaceae bacterium | reverse complement strand
GGCATCGGATTCACCTCCTATTCCAGCAGCGCAAATGCGCGACCTGTTTCACTGCTCGGGGTGTGCAATATCCAGTCGCCCGCTACAGAATTCACAATCAAGGCCGAGGAATACCCTTACGCGCGCCGTCTGTACCTTTATGAAAGTGCCAAGGATGCACCGCAGATTGTGGATATGTTCATGAAATATCTGGAGAGCACCGAGGCGCAGGCCCTGATCGACCAGGCTGGATATGTCGGGCAGGATGTGGAAGAGGTTCCGGTGAATGACCAGGGTTTGCGCTTCCTTTCGGCGGCTTTGCCAACCGACGCGGAAATGACCCTGACGCAACTGCACGCCATGATGGCAGACCTCGCCTCGGCAGAACGGGTCACGCTGACTTTCCGTTTCGAGCAGGGCACAACGCAGCTCGACAGCCGCGCGCTGGCCGATATCGACCGCCTGGTGGAAGAGATGCAGAAACCCGGCTCGCTGCACAAAACCTTTATCCTGATGGGCTTTACCGATTCGGTAGGCAATGGTCCGAATAACGAGCGCTTGAGCCTGGCCCGCGCCGAACAGGTGCGCACGGCGTTGCTGACAGCGGCTGGCGGCAAGATCGCTCCCGAGCGCATCGAGGTGCGCGGTTATGGCGAGCTTTCGCCGCTGGGCTGCAATGAGGATGTGGACGGCCGCCGCATCAACCGTCGTGTGGAGGTGTGGGAGCGCTAAGCTCCCGCCGACGTGTTTCAAGGTAGTAAAGCGCCAGCGCTGCCCAGATGATGGGCAGCGCTATGGCGTGCCAGCGGGTGACCGGCTCGGAAAATACCAGTGCGGCGACAGTGAATTGCAGGCTTGGGTTGAGGTATTGGATCAGCCCGACAGTGGAAAGCCGCACCTTTTGCGCCGCATAGGAAAACAGGATCAGCGGGCCGGCGGTCATCGGGCCGGTGAGGACAAGCAAAACGGTATCGTGCAGATTGGTGCCGAACCAGCCGGAGGGGCGGGGCACGGTGGACCAGCCGAAACGGTGCGCGCCGTAGAGCCAGAGGGCGGCCAGAGGCGAAAGCAGTAAGACTTCGATGAAAACAGAGACCATCGGGCCAGCGGCGACCTGCTTTTTGACCAGCGCATAGATGCCGAAAGTGCCCGCCAGAAACAGGGCTATCCAGGGGGGCGCGCCAAGGCCAATGGTGAGGGTGGCCACCGCGAGGGCCATAAGGGCAAGGGCGGCGCCTTGGCCTTTGCTGAAGCGCTCGCCAAGGAACAGCGCGCCAAGCCCCACCACCATCAGCGGGAAGAAGTAATACCCAAGGCTGGCTTCCAGCGCATAGCCAAACTGGATGGAGGTGATAAACCCGCCCCAATTTAGCGAGATCATCACCGCCGCGAGGGCTAAAGCCGCCAAGGTGCGGGGGGAGCTTAGCGCGGCGCGCACCGCCCCGAGCCGCCCGCGAAACGCCAGAATGATGCCGAAAAGCAGCAGCGACCACAGGGTGCGGTGGGAAAGGACTTCCAGCGGTGGCACATGGGCCAGCGCCTTGTAAAACAGCCCCGAAAGCCCCCAGATGGTGGAGGCGGCCAGAATCGACAATATGCCTAAGGGTGGGTTTTTCATTCGGGGCCTCGTTATGGCTCCCAAGGGCAGAGGGCGCTTCCCGCCCCCTGCTTTTCACGCTACCTTAAGCGTTGGCAAGCCGCTCGGCTACATTTTCCCAATTGACCAGATTGTCAAGGAAATTGCTCAGATACTTGGGCCGCGCATTGCGGAAATCGATGTAGTAGGAATGCTCCCATACATCACAGCCCAAAAGGGCGGTCTGGTTGAAGCACAGCGGGTTGACGCCGTTTTCGGTCTTGGTCACCTTCAGGGTGCCGTCGGTATCCACCACCAGCCAGCACCAGCCGGAACCGAATTGCCCCGCCCCTGCGGCGGCGAATTGTGCCTTGAATTCATCCACCGAGCCGAAGGCATCTTTGATGCGGCTTTCCAGCTCGGAGGGCATGGCGCGGCCCGTTGGCCCCATCATCTCCCAGAACTGGGTGTGGTTCCAGTGCTGCGAAGCGTTGTTGAAAATGCCGTTCTGGGCCACGGCCCCGGCCTCATAGGTGCCCTTGACGATCTCTTCCAGCGATTTGCCTTCCCACTCGGTGCCCGCAATCAGCTTGTTGCCGTTGGTCACGTAAGCATTGTGGTGCAGGTCGTGGTGGTATTCCATGGTTTCCTTGGA
>JALWPC010000039.1 GCA_026995265.1 Paracoccaceae bacterium | reverse complement strand
GGTATGCCATCATCGTCACTGTCGCTTTTATCAGGATTACTGCCGATTGTATTTTCATCGCCATTTGATAATCCATCATTGTCATTATCAGCCGTAGGACCGTCATAATCATTGGAATCTAAGTAATTTGGAATACCATCGCCATCGCTGTCTCCTGTTCCTTCGTCTATTGTTGCGGTTCCATCGCCATCATCATCGGCATCCTGATAATTTGGAATGCCATCATGATCAGTATCATCATTACTGGCATTGCCGTCACCATTGAGGTCTTCGTCAGCTGTATTGATGCCATCACCATCGTCATCAGCATCTAGGTAATCAACTGTACCATCATTATCTGTATCTTGTGGCGAATTAATATCACCGACTTCTGTTGCATCAGGAACCCCATCAGCATCGCTGTCTGTATCAAGATAGTTTGGTGTGCCGTCATTATCCGCATCACCTGTTCCTTCTGTCGCAGTTGGGATGGAATCACCATCATCGTCAGAGTCAAGCACATCAATAATGCCGTCATTATCAGTATCACTTGGGTGATTAACATCATTGACTTCATCGCCATCCTTAATTCCATCACCATCACTGTCCGGATTATTGGCATCACTGCCTAATGTGCCTTCTTGAGCATTGGTTAAACCATCATTGTCAGGATCAGCTTTAGGACCATCATTATCATTGCTGTCGAGATAATCAAGGATGCCATCGCCATCGGTGTCGCCTGTGCCTTCGTCTTTAGTTGGTTTGCCATCATTGTCATCATCAGCATCAAGATAGTTAGGCGTACCGTCTTTATCGGTATCATCATTTGTTGGATCACCATCACCGTTTAGGTCTTCGTCAGCGGTGTTAATGCCATCACCGTCGTCGTCAGCATCGTTGATATTTAATGTGCCATCACCATCAGTATCCAGCGGGTTATTAATATCCGAACCAACTTCTGCACTATCGGCTATGCCATCGCCATCGCTGTCGGCATTTTGTTTGTCACTGCCGAGTACGTCTTCTTGGGCATTGGTTAATCCGTCGTTATCAGGGTCAGCATTAGGACCATCGGTATCATTATTATCAAGATAATCCGCAATGCCGTCGCCATCGGTGTCACCTGTGCCTTCGTCTTTAGTTGGTTTACCATCACCATCATCGTCAGCATCAAGATAGTTAGGCGTACCATCTTTGTCGGTATCATCATTGGCTGGATTACCATCACCGTTTAGGTCTTCGTCAGCGGTGTTGATGCCATCGCCATCGTCGTCTGCATCAAGGGCATTGATAGTACCGTCTTGGTCAGTATCCAACGGATTATTGAGGTCACTGCCTGCTTCTATCTTGTCAGAAACACCATCGCCGTCAGAGTCAGCCTTTTGTTTGTCTGTACCTAATTGATCTTCTTGAGCGTTGGTTAAACCGTCATTGTCAGGATCAGCTTTAGGACCATCGTTATCATTACTGTCGAGATAATCAAGGATGCCATCGCCATCGGTGTCGCCTGTGCCTTCGTCTTTAGTTGGTTTGCCATCATTGTCATCATCAGCATCAAGATAGTTAGGCGTACCGTCTTTATCGGTATCATCATTTGTTGGGTCGCCATCACCGTTTAGGTCTTCGTCAGTAGTGTTGATGCCATCGCCGTCGTCGTCAGCATCGTTGATATTTAATGTGCCATCACCATCAGTATCCAGCGGATGATTAATATTCGAACCAACTTCTGCACTATCACTTATACCATCGCCATCGCTGTCAGCATTTTGTTTATCACTGCCGAGTTTGTCTTCTTGGGCATTGGTTAATCCGTCGTTATCAGGATCAGCATTAGGACCATCGGTATCATTATTATCAAGATAATCCGCAATACCGTCGCCATCAGCATCGCCTGTGCCTTCGTCTTTAGTTGGTTTGCCATCGCCATCATCGTCAGCATCAAGATAGTTAGGCGTGCCGTCTTTGTCGGTGTCATCATTTGTTGGGTCACCATCGGCATTAATATCTTCCTCGATGGTATTAACACCATCCTCATCATCGTCCGTATCTAAGGCATCTATTGTTCCGTCGCCATCGGTATCAATTGGCTGATTAATATCTGCACCCACTTCTATGCCATCGGCAACGCCATCGCCGTCGGAGTCGGCATTTTCTTTATTTGTGCCGAGCTTATCTTCATAGGAGTTTTCGATACCATCACCGTCTAAGTCTCCTAGTGGTCCGTCTCTATCAT
>JALWPC010000038.1 GCA_026995265.1 Paracoccaceae bacterium | reverse complement strand
CATCGGGCGCACCAAGGCGCATTTTGGCGACGCGGACGCCGGTCACATGGCCCTCACCGGTGAAGGCCTTGGGCGCGCGCAGCCAGTCAAACGCAACGCCTTCCTCCTCGGCATTCTGTGTTTCGCGCATCGAGCCCGGCATATTGGCACGGTCGCGGCGGTAAAGGCACTTTACGCTCTCGGCCCCTTGCCGAATGGCGGTGCGCACGCAGTCCATCGCGGTATCGCCGCCACCGATCACCACCACCTTTTTGCCTTTGGCATCCATGGCCTCGACATTGTCGCCAAAATTCATGTGGTTGGAGGTGGTCAGGTAGTCCAGCGCCTGCACAATACCCGAAAGCCCCGCACCCGGGGCCTTGAGGCCGCGTTTGTTATAAACGCCGGTGGCGATCAGCACCGCATCGTGCTTTTCGCGCAGCTCGGCAAAGCCAATGTCGGTGCCCACATTGCAATTGGTGACGATCTCAACCCCGCCATCCTCCAGCCGCTGCACGCGGCGCATAACCACGTCTTTCTCCAGCTTGAACCCCGGAATGCCGTAGGTCAGCAGCCCGCCCGCGCGGTCGTTACGGTCATAAACCGTCACGCCGTAACCCTTGGTGCGCAGCGCCTCCGCCGCCGCCAGCCCCGCCGGGCCAGCGCCGATAATGCCAACCGTCTGGCCAAGCTCGGCGCGCGGCGCGAGCGGCTTCACCCAGCCGTTTTCCCAAGCCGTATCTGTCAGATATTTCTCCACCGCGCCGATGGTCACCGTGCCGTGGCCCGACTGCTCGATCACGCAATTGCCCTCGCACAGGCGGTCTTGCGGGCAGATGCGGCCGCAGATTTCGGGGAAGGTGTTGGTGGCCTGGGAAAGCTCATAAGCCTCCTGCAAGCGCCCGGTGGCGGTGCGGTTCAGCCAGTCCGGGATGTTGTTATGCAACGGGCAGTGATTCTGGCAAAACGGCACCCCGCACTGGCTGCACCGGCTGGCCTGCTCGGCGGCTTTCTCGGCGGCAAAAGCTGCATAAATCTCGTGGTAATCCTGCGCGCGGGCCTCGGGCGCGCGCTTGGCGGGCATATCCCGCGCAATATCCACAAATTTCAGCATCGGTTGTTTGGCCATGGTCAGCTCCGGCAATTATCACTTGAAAGGGCTGTTTAGCGCAGCCATTGCGGAGATAAAAGGCATATATGCTGACCTAATTGCGAAAAACAGCCGCAATCAGAAGAAATTTTTCGATAAATTCTGAAAATTAGGTAACTTGCCGGACCTATCCGTGCAGATTCTTGGCTGATTCCGTCAGGTCGCTATATTGCCCCTGCGGGCGGAACCGATAGAGATAGCTATCCAGAACCGCATCCATCCCTGTGGGATGCACGCCCAAATCCGCCAGGCCGCGCGCGCCACCCAAAACCACGTTATCCACCTTGAGCAACTCCACCTGATCGCGGGTGAGCACCAAAGGCACAATGCCAAGGGTGAATTTGTGCCACAGTTCAATGAAAAACGCATTAATCCGCGCCATGCCAAAGGGGATATTCACAATGAAGCGCTTGCGCCGCACCACCCGCAGCAACCGCTCCATCAACGCGCGCATGGTCTCCACATCCGGCCCGCCCAGCTCATAAATACCCGCGGCATCGCCCAGAATCGCCGCTTCCGCCGCCGCCGCCACGTCCTCCACATAGACCGGCTGCATCCGGGTTTCAGCCCCGACAATGGGCAACACCGGACAATAGCGCGACATGGTGCCGAACAGGTTGAAAAACCGGTCTTCGGTGCCAAACAGCACCGAGGGCCGCAGGATGGTGGCCCCGGGGAAGTTCTTCAGCACATCGGCCTCGCCCATGGCCTTGCTCCGTGCATATGCGCTGCCGGACTCCACATCCGCGCCCAGCGCCGAAATATGCACCAGCCTGCCCACGCCCGCTTCGCTTGAGAGCCGCGCAATCCGCGCCGCCGCCTCGCAATTCACCGCGTTGAATGTCTGGCGGCTATCCTCGTTGAGGATGCCCACGCAGTTCACCACCGCATCTGCCCCCGCAATCGCCGCCCGGGTGGACTCGGTATCGCGCACATTGGCCTGCACCAGCACCACCTGCCCCACCTCGCCGTAAGGGAGCACATGCATCTCCTCATGGGGCCGCCGCACCGCCACCCGCACCCGCCAGCCCGCCTGCGCCATGCGCCGGGTGATGTAGCGCCCGAGAAAGCCGGAGCCGCCAAA
>JALWPC010000037.1 GCA_026995265.1 Paracoccaceae bacterium | reverse complement strand
GCGGGGCAAATGGCGCTGTGAAAACCGCGCCGCTTTGGGTATAGTGGGGGTATGATGAGCCAGACTGCACGATTGACAATTTTGGGGACGGCTTGCGAAACGGTGATTGCACATCTCAGGGCGCAACTGGCGGCGCGGCATATCCGCACCGTACGCTCTTTCGATTTGCAGTCCGCTTGCGCCTCCCATCCCGATTTGACCTGTCCGCATCACGAAAAGGCGCCTTGCGACTGCCAACTGGTTGTGCTGTTGGCGTATGGGGGACAGGGTCCGCCGCTTTCGCTGCTGATTCACTCGCATCACGCCTGCACCGAGGTTGAGATTGCCGCATCGGATGGCGCCGCGGCGCATCCGAATCTGGCGGATACGCTGGCGGCGGTGCTGGCTTTGCAGAGTCTTTCCAATTTGCAAGGAGCGGATGAAACCGGCTGAAACAGGCTTCCCTTTTTCCCCATGTAGTACAATCAAATTATGGATTCTACGACACCCATTCGCGTTTTGCTGGCGGATGACCACGCCGTTGTGCGTGCCGGCATCCGCCGCTTTTTGGAACAGGCGGCGGACATTGAAGTCGTCGCCGAAGCCGATGACGGCAAGTCCGCGCAGCGGCTGATAGACAAATATCAGCCCGATGTCGCCGTGCTGGATATCCAGATGCCGGGTGCCAGCGGCATCGATGTGACGCGCTGGGTGCGGGACGCGCATCCGCAGATTGGCGTGCTTATCCTGACGGCTTACGATGACGACCCTTATGTGATGGCGGTGCTTCAGGCGGGCGCTAACGGTTATGTGCTTAAAACGGCTTCGCCTGCCGCCATCATCCGCGCCGTGCGCGACGTGCATCAGGGCAATTCTGCGCTGGATGCCGTCATCGTGCAGAAGGTGATGAATCAGGTAGCGGGCGGCATGAATCAGCAGCCTGTGGAAAACCTGACGCCGCGCGAAACCGAGGTGCTGAGATTGGTTGCACAGGGATACACCAACAAAGCAATCGGCGTGCAATTGGGCATCAGCGACCGCACCGTGCAGGGACATCTGGCGCATATTTTCGGTAAACTCCATGCTGGCAGCCGCACCGAAGCGGTCATGCGGGCGGTTTCGCTGGGCTGGCTCCCGCCCGATTTGATGGAGCGGGCGGGATGACGCGCCCGCCGCGCGGCTCCCTGCCCCTGCCCGGTCTGCGCTGGCGCGGGCTGAGCCTGCAATTTTTTACTTTTTTCGTCATTCCGCTGGCAGGACTTTTATTGCTGGCGACCTTCGGCAGCCTGGCATTGCATCAACGCGCCATGCGTCAGATGGTGGGGGAAAGGGACGCGCGGGCTGTCCGCACCGCCGCGGCGGCGATTGGCGGACAAATCAGCCATCGCGCGGTAACGCTTCGCAGCGTGGGGCTGTATGCCGCTGAATCCGCTGCGCCGGAGACGATTCTATCTGAGACCGCTTTTCTTGCAGACGATTTCGACCTCGGGCTGGCGCTTTACGCCTCGGATGGGCGCTTGTTGGCGTCCAACGGCGCGGCGGCGCAATGGAACGGTTCGAATGAGTCGCTGCTTTCCCTGCGCGCGCAGGCGCTCGCACAGGCTGGACAAAATCCGGTCTTTTCTTCCCTGATAACCATGCCGAACAATCAAAAAGCGGTGCTGGCGGCTTTTGCGGCTGCGTCCGATGCGCCGATTGTGATAGGCGCATTCGACCCGGCGGCGCTGACCGCCGGCATCCTGAGCGAGACCTTTCCGTCCGGCGGCGGGGCGACTGTCTTCGTGGTTACAGCGGACGGCAGGATAGTCTATCAAAATGACGCCGGACTGAATTTGGATACGGTGCGCGGGTATCCCGGCGTGGCGGAGGCTTTGCGCGGCGAACATGGCGTGATATATGCCGCGCCGCAAAGGGACGAACCCGGTCGGGGAGAACGGGTGATTGCTTTCAATCCGATTGCCCCGGCGGGCTGGGCGCTGGTGATGGAAGAACCCTGGTCATCGGTGGCGACGCCTTTTTTGAACACCACCCAAATGGCGCCGCTGATTTTGGTGCCGGCGCTGCTGCTCTCTCTGCTGGCATTATGGTTCGGGGCGCGCCGGATTATCCAGCCCTTGCAGGATTTGGAAGCCCGCGCGGGCAAACTGGCGTGGGGCGATTACGAGGCGATTCAAGAAGAGGTCGGCGGCATTGAGGAAATCCGCCGTTTGCAGCGGACGTTGATTCATCTGGCG
>JALWPC010000036.1 GCA_026995265.1 Paracoccaceae bacterium | reverse complement strand
GCTAGTGCAGCATCGCTTCTGTAAAAGTGGAAATCATCTGTAGCGTAGATGGAGTCACCGGGCAGACTTTTGGTTTTTCGCGAAACTAAAGAAAGGAACCCCGATGACCCCAAGAGTGAATAGTACAGCCGCAAGTGATGCGGTAGAAGTGTTAATGTCGACAGGCATGGATGGCCTGGCTGGAGCGGTTGAGATTTTGTTAAACGAAGCGATGCGAATTGAGCGCAGTCACTACCTCGGCGTAGGCCCATATGAACGGAGCGATGAGCGTGTGAGTCACGCCAATGGTTTTAAGCCGAAGCAACTGGATACGCGTCTTGGCTCGCTACAGTTACAGGTTCCGCAAACACGCGACTGCCAGTTTTACCCACAGGCGTTGGAACGCGGCATGCGTTCAGAGCGAGCCTTGAAGCTGGCGTTGGCGGAGATGTATGTGCAAGGCGTGTCGACGCGAAAGGTTGCTGAGATTACGGAAAAGCTGTGTGGCCTGAGTGTCACATCAACGCAGGTAAGCAGAGCAACGCAGGAACTGGATACATCGCTGTCGGCATGGCGCGAGCGTCCGTTGGGCGCTTACCCCTTCGTCTTTCTGGACGCGCGATATGAGAAGGTACGGCAGGACAATGTTGTCGTCGATTGCGCTGTGTTGATTGCTATTGGCGTCACCCCTGAAGGTAAGCGAGAGGTGCTGGGCTGTTCGGTGGAATTATCTGAGGCAGAGGCGCACTGGCGCTCATTTATGCGCAGTCTGCAAGAGCGAGGCCTACACGGCATCCAACTGCTGATCAGCGATGCGCATGAGGGCATGAAGGCGGCCAGGAAGGCTGTCTGGCCATCGGTGAAGTGGCAGCGGTGCCAGTTCCATCTGCAGCAGAATGCACAGAGCTATGTGCCCAGGCAGGATATGAAACGCACAGTAGGCAGCCGCATTCGCACGATATTTAACGCACCGGATCGAGCCGAGGCTGAGCGATTGTTACAGGTGTTTATAGCGGACTACAAACAGAGTGCGCCTAAGCTGGCCAGCTGGGCGGAGACAGCGCTGCCGGAGGGTTTTACCGTGTTCTCATTTGAAGAGCATCTGCGCAAACGGCTGCGTACAAGCAATGTTGTCGAACGCATTAATAAAGAGATTCTACGGCGATCCAGAGTGGCTACGATGTTCCCCAATGAAGCATCATGCCTGCGCCTGGTAACCGCTGTAGTGATGGAGATATCCGAGGAGTGGATTGTCAGCAAACGTCGCTGGCTTTCTATGAACAAGGATGGATAAAATGTATCAGACGGATGCCTGAAATCTACCGTTCTGCGGAGCCGCGTATCGCCTTCGCCCCGCATGGGGCGATACGCGGCTTTGCAGGTTAGGTAGATTTCCTACCCCGTTCTGTGGTGAGCGTGGAGCTCTTCTCCACTTAGAAAAATCAGCGTTTGTTCAATTTACAGAAGAAAAGTTGCGTCGCCCAGTTCCTTTCCGGTGGAAGAAATTTGACCTGGAAATTGCTTGATTTGTAATGGCTTTTAAGAAACGGACTACTAGGCCGGTGCATATCTCCTGTTTTGGCGGTTTGAAGGTCTGTATCTACGGCAGAGGTATCCATGTGCAGGGGTGGAAAAGCCCGAAGGTCTATCAGCTGCTCGCCCTGATTGTGGCGATGGGCGGAAAAAATATTGCTGCGTATCAGCTGTGCGATGCCATCTGGCCCGATGGCGAGGGTGACAAAGGCATGCAGAATCTGGAGTTTATTTTGCGGCGTTTGCGGCAGGGGGATCAGTCGATTCCGGCCATGCACGCCTGTCAATCCGACTGGCTCAGCCGCTGCTGTAACTGGCTCGATGCCACGGTGATGCACTGGCGCAATGATGGCAGTGCAGCTGATCAAAGAGCGCTATGGCATGCCTCCATCGGCGCAGGCTGTGGCGCTGGCTGATAAGGTGAGCAAAAATTTTAAATGTTGACGAACATAGGGCTCGACCATAATGTTCGCCGCGTTCGCAGTCATCGGGTTGCATTCGGGCTAATAGAATAAGCGCTTTATGACACAACGATGTGCCAATGAAGGGAACCGAAAGGAACTATTGGGAATAAAAATCGTTAATTATTGAATAGTTAAAAGTGACGCGGGGTGGAGCAGTGGTAGCTCGTCGGGCTCATAACCCGAAGGTCGTTGGTTCAAATCCAGCCCCCGCAACCAAACATAAGGCCTTGATAACAT
>JALWPC010000035.1 GCA_026995265.1 Paracoccaceae bacterium | reverse complement strand
GCACCGGCTCGCCCATGCCGCGCCCGCCGGGCAGGTTTGCGGCGGCGAAGGTGTAAAAGCGGCCATTATCGCCGAGCAGCAGCAGCTTGTCGGTGGTGTGGGCGTGGAAGATAAACCGCCCCTCGTCGCCATCCTTGAACTTCATCGTGGCGTCCAGCGCCGTGTGACCCTTCAGCGCCCGTATCCAGCCCATCTTCGAGCACACAACCGTAATCGGCTCTTTCTCGATCATCGCCTCTATGGGCACCTCTTCCACCTCGGGCGCCTCGGCCAGCGTGGTGCGCCGCGCGCCGATGTCGGACCTGCCGAACGTCTTCTTGGTTTCCCGCAATTGCTCGATGATCTTCAGCCATTGCCGGGTGACATCCCCCAGCAGGCCTTGCAGCCCCGCCTGCTCTTCCAGCAGCTCGGCCTGCTCGCGCTTCAGCTCCATTTCCTCCAGCTTGCGCAGGCTGCGCAGGCGCATGTTCAGAATGGCTTCGGCCTGCACCTCGGTCAGCTCGAATGCCTTGATAAGCTCGCCCTTCGGGTCATCCTCATAGCGGATAATCTCGATCACCCGATCAAGGTTCAGAAAGGCGATAATATAGCCGCTGAGCACCTCAAGGCGGCTTTCGATCTTGTCCAGCCGAAAGCGCGTGCGCCGCACCAGCACCTCGCGGGCGTGGTCGATGAAGGCGCGCAGCATGTCCTTCAGGCTGGCCACTTGCGGGGTGAGGCCGTCGATCAGCACGTTCATATTCATCGAAAACCGCGTTTCGAGGTCGCTTTGCCGGAACAGGGTTTCCATCAGCACTTGCGCATCCACCGTCTTGGCGCGCGGCTCCAGAATCAGCCGTATATCCTCGGCGGATTCATCCCGCACATCGGCCAGAATCGGGATTTTCTTCTGGTTGATAAGCTCGGCGATCTTCTCCACCAGCTTGGATTTCTGCACCTGATAGGGGATCTCGGTGACCACAATCTGCCACTGCCCGCGGCCCAGTTCCTCCACCTCCCAGCGCGCCCGCAGCCGAAAGCTGCCCTTGCCCGTGGCATAGGCCTTCAGGATGTTCTCGCGCGGCTCCACCAGCACCCCGCCGGTGGGGAAATCCGGCCCCGGCACCAGTTCCGCAAGGGTATCATCCCGCGCATTCGGGGCGCGGATCAGGTGGATGGCGGCGTCGCAAAGCTCTGCCAGATTATGCGGCGGAATGTTGGTCGCCATGCCCACGGCAATGCCGCTGGCGCCGTTGGCGAGGAGGTGCGGAAAGCGGGCGGGCATCACCACCGGCTCTTGCAGGGTGCCGTCGTAATTGTCTTTGAAATCAACGGCGTTCTCGGAAAGCCCTTCCATCAGCGCCGCAGCAAATTCGGTCATCCGCGCTTCGGTATAGCGCGCCGCCGCCGGGTTGTCGCCGTCAATATTGCCAAAATTCCCCTGCCCGTCCACCAGCGGATAGCGCACATTAAAATCCTGCGCCAGCCGCGCCATGGCGTCATAAATCGCCGCGTCACCGTGGGGGTGATAGTTGCCCATCACGTCGCCGGTGATCTTCGAGCTTTTCCGGTAGCGCCCGTTTGGGTCCAGCTTCAGCTCGCGCATGGCATAGAGAATGCGCCGATGCACCGGCTTCAGCCCGTCGCGGGCATCGGGCAGGGCGCGGTTCATGATGGTGGAGAGCGCATAGGTCAGGTAGCGCTCGCCCAGCGCTTGGCGGAGCGGCTCGCGGGTGACTATGCCGCCTTCATCCATATCGGGGGTGTCATCTTCTTTGGCCATAGATGTTGTGTATATCGCGGCCGCGCGATGGTCTAGCGTAAAAGCAAAGCTGGGCTTCCCTTGGCTTACATTTCCCTATATCCCCGAGGGAAAACGGGAGATAACATGCAAAAAACCATCCTGATCACCGGCTGTTCAAGCGGCATCGGCTATGACGCCGCCCACACCCTGCACAAGCGTGGCTGGCGGGTGTTTGCGACGTGCCGACAAGCGGCCGACTGCACGCGGCTGCGGGGCGAGGGGCTGGAGAGCTTTGTTTTAGACTATTCTAACGAGCAGTCTATCAGTGAAGCCGTTAAAGAAACGTTAACGCGCACGGGCGGCAGGCTGGATGCGCTCTTTAACAACGGGGCCTATGCCATCCCCGGGGCCGTGGAAGACCTCCCCCGCGATGCCCTGCGCGCCATTTTCGAGGTCAACCTGTTTGGCCAGTTTGACCTGATCAACCGCCTG